>NZ_JBFAZW010000066.1:0-65325 GCF_040682015.1 Dactylosporangium sp. NPDC051485 | reverse complement strand
GCGCCTTCCCCGGCCGGGGGATCGGCGCGCGCCGATCCGTCGGCCGGGAGTCCTGCATTCGCTGTGCGGACATCTCGCCAGCGCGGTCCCGTCCGGCGCCGCCGAGCGGATCAGACGTCCTCCCGGCCGTCGACGAGCTGGTCATCAAGCTCGATCCGGTGATCGCCGCGAGGAGCTTCGACCCGCACCGCTTCCGGCTGATCGACGCGGACCCACTCGACAGTGGCGTGGCCGTGCTGCGTTGTCGCGCCCGGTGACGTCCGTTCAGGTTCCGCGGGTGAAGCGGTCCACCAGCAGCGCGAGCCGCCGCGCGTGGTCGGCGCGCCGCAATCGGCCGCTGCGCATGAGCGTCACCAGCCCGTGCAGCGCGCTCCAGAAGGTCTCGGTCAGCGCCTCCAGCTCGTCGCCCGCGGCGATCGGGCGCACCGCATCGGCCAGCTCGGCGAAACCCCTGGGCAGGTCGATCGGTGCGTCCGGACTGGCGAACGGCAGGTCGACGCGCAGGGTGAACATCGCGTCGTAGAGGGCGGGCCGGCGCTCGGCGAACGAGGTGTAGGCCTCGGCGACGGCGGCCACCGCCTGGCGCTCGCCGGCCGCGGCCACGCGTGCGGCCGCCAGGTCCCGGGCCAGGTCGGCGAAGCCCTCCACGGCGACGGCGGCCATGATGGCTTCCTTGCCCTTGAAGTGGCTGTACAACACCGGCTGGCTGTATTCGATCTCGGCGGCGAGCCGGCGCGTGGTGACCGCGTCCCACCCCTCCGACTCGGCCAGGTCCCGCGCCGCGCTGATGATCGCGCGTTCCCGTTCCGCCCGCTCACGCTCGCGGCGCTCCCGAATAGCCATGGCCAGAATTCTAGCACGGCTAGCCATCCTGCCAGAGATCTGCTATCTTCGCTCTTGTTCCTAGCGGCGCTAGATTCTGGAGTGAGGCACATGCTCAACCCCATCGCCTACGGGCTCGCGATCGTCCTCAACCTGTTCATCGTGTACATAGGATCCCGTTTCCTCCTGCAGCCACGTCCGTCGGCCGCCGGATACGGCGTGCCGGTCGCACCGGACGGCGACACCGCCTACCTCACGGTGAAAGGCCTGCGCGACCTCAGCTACGGCCTGGTCGGGCTCGCCCTGATCGCGTTCACGACCGCCGGCGCCGCCGCCTGGTTCATGCTCGTCGTCGCCCTCAACCCGCTGGGCGACACGCTGATCGTGCTGCGCCATGGCGGCACAAAGGCGGTCGCCTTCGGCATCCACTTCGCCACCGCCGTGGTCGTACTCCTCAACGCCGCCCTGCTGTTCGCGGTGTAGCGCCGCCACCTCCCGCGCCGCCCACGGTGAGCGGGGTTCGCAATCCCGGAGCGGCCGCGGTCTGAGTGCGGCAGCGTTGGACGCCCATCCGACACTGTGCGCATCACAACTCGCACAAAGGGCAATTCGCGACAGCCGTCCGAGTTCCGGCTCCGTACTCTGCACGAACTGCGCATCCCAGTGGGGCGCGTGTTGATGCGGAGGACATCGATGAAACACATAAAGGTTCTGTTGGCACTGACCATCGCGGCGGTTGGGCTGGCCGGGTGCGAGACCGAGGTGACGACGGGGCCGGGGACGCCCGGGCAGGCCAGGGCCATCAAGCCGGTTCAGGCGTCGGCGAGCGCGCTGCCCCCGGCCGAGGCCCTCAAGGGGGCCGTGAAGGCGCTGGACACCACGTCGTACAACTTCGGGATCAAAGCGGGCGAGGTCAGCGGCGGCGGCCGGATCGACCCCGCCGCGAAGTCGGCCAACATGCAGCTCACCGGCGAGGTGGAGAAGATCAGCATTTCGATGGCGTACATCGTCATCGCGCCCAACCTGTGGTTCAAGGGCGACTTCGGGGACGAGCTGAACCAGCACTGGGGCCTGAAGCCCGGCGCGTGGCTGCTGATCGACAAGACCAAGCTGACCTCCACGGCCTCGCTGCCGATCAACGACGCGGGCGCGCCCGAGCTGGGCGTCACCGAGCTGTTCAAGGACGGCCTCAGCGCGGTCGAGCGGGCCGACGCCACCCACTTCACCGGCACGGTCGACATGACGCTCGCCAACAGCATCCTGGCCCCGTCGGAGGACACCCTGAAGGGCGCCGGCGCGAAGGCCAAGGCCGTGCCCTTCACCGCCACCACTGACGCCGAGGGGCGCCTGACCTCCTTCAAGATCGACGGCGCCGGGATCGACCCGAACCTGTCGATGGAGCTGACCTTCACCGGCTTCGGCTCGATCCAGCCGGTGACGAAGCCCAGCAACGCCACCAAGGCTCCGGACTCGGTCTACGACCTGTTCAACTGAGTGCCCGCCCCCGCGCTCGCGGCCACCCGGCCGCGGGCGCGGGGATGATGGCCGGCCGGCTACCAGAGCAGCGGCGCCTGGCCCTGCTGGAGCACGGTGGTGAAGCCGCCGGCCGCGACCAGGACCCGGATCCGCCCGGCGGTGGTCGTGTAGTGCTCGAGCTCCTCGCCGGTCGGGTCGTTGACGCTCACCGTCGCCGGGGCTTCGCCGGGCACGACGACGTCGGTGGCCCGGGTGCTGGTGGCCATGCTGCGCAGCAGCGTCAGGTGGGCGCCGGTGAGCGGGTCGGTCAGGGCCATCGAGTGCATCTCGGCGCCCTCGATGCGCACGGCCGGCTCGGCGATGCGGGCCACCCCGGCCGCCTGCGCGTCGCTGTCGAGGGCCAGCATGGCGAGCAGGCCGTGGATCGTCGACTCCGCGCCGGCGTCGCGGTGCACCACGCCCGGGCCGGCGGCGGCGCCGTCGACGATGTCGATGCCGTCGTACGTGACGCCCGTCGCCGGGTCGTACATCGGGGCGCCCGCCGGATTGTTGCCGAAGAACCAGGACCCGGCCACCCCGGCCAGGGTGCGCAGCGCCGGCCGGCCGGTCGCGCGGGCCGTGGCCAGCAGCGACTCGATGCGGGAGTGGGCGCCGTAGGCCAGCTGCACGCCGTCGAGGGTCAGTGCCTCCCGCGCGCCGGGCATCGCCACCCGCAGGTTGTCCGGGCCGCCGCCGATGAGCAGGTGGGGCGTGAACGACGCGGCGTCGGCCAGGGCGGCGTCGCGGGCGGGCAGGTCCCCGCACACCTCGTACACACGGGCCAGCGCGCCGGGGGCGAGCCCGGCCCAGCCGTGCCACTCGGTGCGCGATAGCCCGTAGGGCAGCACCGCCCCGAAGGGCCACGTCCACGGGGTGCCGGTGCGCATCGCCGCGACCGCCTCGGCGAGCTGCTCGAGCACCTTGCGGGCGTCCTCGTCGTCGCTGATGCGGGTGTACTCGCACAGCCCGAGCAGCGCCTCACCGGTCAGATCGGCGCCGTCGGCGATGAGCCAGGCCGGCGTTGCCGTGTCGTCGACGATGCGCCACTGGCCGTACCGGCACAGCACCTGCCGCCGCAGCGCCCCCATGGCCAGGCGCAGCCGCACCCGCAGGAACGCCGCGAAGGCCGGGTCGTCGCCGTGGAAGGCGGCGTAGCCCTCGCCGAGCGCCCACACCGTGCGGGCCAGCCAGGCCGACTCGGCGCTGTCCGACGGGTCGGGCGCCTCCACCGGCTCGGCGCTGGGGTTGAGCCGCCCGTCGGGCTGCTGCCACAGCACCACGTTGCCGCTGCGCGGGTCGGTGTCGTCCTGCGGCGCGGTCTGCAGGAAGCACAGCCCGCGCAGCAGCTGGCGGGCGGCGGCCCGGCTGGTCGCGGCGCCGGTGCCGCGCCAGTGCCGGGCGTAGACGATCGCCGCGCGGGCGATGTCGTCGGCGTTGAACGCCCCCTGGGTCCAGCCGCCGTCCGCGGTGCGCTCGCCGCCACCGCACGGCAGGTAGCTGCCGTCGGGCTGCCGCCCCGCGTACGTCCACACCACCTCGACCTCCGGCTCCTCGGCGAGCCGATACGTGGTGTGCCCGGCGACGGCCGGCGGCGCGATGCGGACCCGCAACGAGTCCAGATGGGCGAGGTTCGTCAGCACGAATCCGCCCATTCCCTGGCCGGACCAGGGCAAACGGCCACCCGAGGGCGATTTGTGATCTAGGGCCGGTGGCCAGCTTCCGCGCAATGCGGCCGGCCTGTGCGCAGCTGGCCCTGGGACGTGCGGCCGAGCGACACCGCGGCGGCGATGCGGGTGGGCGTGGTCGTGAGGTGGCGGCGCTGAGCGGGTCGAACATGAGCCGTTTGACCTGCGCGACGTGTTCCGGCGCGCTCTCGCCGGCCGCCGCCTCGACCACGGCGCCTTCATCCCGCTCGTGGCCATGTACCCCGCGGCCGACGTCCCGGTCGTGCAGCTGTCCATGCCCGGCCTCGACCCCGGCGCCCTGCTCGCCCAATCGGGCCGCCGTCGGTGCTGCCTCGCGCCGCCGCGCCTCAGGGGGTAGCGGCGGGCGAGTCTGCGTGGCCGGGTCGGACGGCCCGGCCACGCAGGCGTCGTCTCAGTCCACCTCGGCCACGGCCGCGGCGAACTGGGCCGAGTACAGGCGGGCGTAGGCGCCGTCGGCCGCCAGCAGGGAGTCGTGGGTGCCCTGCTCGACGATGCTGCCGTGCTCCATGACGAGGATCAGGTCCGCGTCGCGGATGGTCGACAGGCGGTGGGCGATGACGAAGCTCGTCCGGCCCGCGCGCAGGGTGCTCATCGCGCGCTGGATGAGTACCTCGGTGCGGGTGTCGACGGAGCTGGTGGCCTCGTCGAGGATCAGGATCGTCGGCTCGGCCAGGAACGCCCGGGCGATCGTGATGAGCTGCTTCTCGCCCGCGCTGACGCCGGCGCCCTCCTCGTCGAGGACCGTGTCGTAGCCCTCCGGCAGGGTGCGCACGAACCGGTCGGCGTGCGCCGCCTCGGCCGCCGCGGTGACCTTCTCCGGGGTGGGATGGTCGGCGCCGTAGGCGAGGTTCTCCGCGATGGTGCCCTGGAACAGCCAGGTGTCCTGCAACACCATGCCGATCTGCTCGCGCAGCTCGTCGCGCGACATCGTGGCGATGTCCACGTCGTCGAGCAGGATCCGCCCGCCGGTCAGGTCGTAGAACCGCATGATGAGGTTGACCAGCGTGGTCTTGCCGGCGCCGGTCGGGCCGACGATGGCGACCGTCTGGCCCGGCTCGACGCTCAGCGAGAGGTCCTCGATGAGCGGCTCGTCGGGCTTGTACCGGAACGAGACGCGCTCGAACGTCACCTTGCCGCGGACCTGCTCGGGGCGGGCCGGGGCGGCCGGCTCCGGGCTCTGCTCGGCCGCGTCGAGCAGCTGGAACACCCGCTCGGCCGAGGCGACGCCGGACTGGACCAGGTTGGCCATGCTGGCGACCTGGGTCAGCGGCTGGGAGAACTGGCGGCTGTACTGCACGAACGCCTGCACGTCACCCAGCGTCATCGCCCCCGAGGCCACCCGCAGGCCGCCGACGACGGCGACGAGCACGTAGTTGACGTTGCCGATGAACATCATCGCCGGCTGGATGAGGCCGGAGATGAACTGGGCCCGGAACGAGGAGTTGTACAGCGCGTCGTTGTGCTCCTCGAAGGTCTTGGCCGCCTCCTGCTGCCGGCCGAAGATCTTCACCACGGAGTGGCCGGTGAACATCTCCTCGATGTGGCCGTTGAGCCGGCCGGTGGTGGCCCACTGCTTGACGAACTGCGGCTGGGCGCGCTTGCCGATGCGGGCCGTGACGAACACCGACACCGGCACGGTGACCAGCGCGATGACGGCCAGCAGCGGCGAGATCCAGAACATCATGCCGAGCACCGCGACGATCGTCAGCAGCGACGTGAGCAGCATGCTCAGCGACTGCTGCAGCGTCATCGCGATGTTGTCGGTGTCGTTGGTGGCGCGGCTGAGCACCTCGCCGCGGGGCTGCTGGTCGAAGTAGCTCAGCGGCAGCCGGGCCAGCTTGAGCTGGACCTGCTCGCGCAGCCGGTAGACGGTGCGCTGCACGACGATGGTGGTCAGCCGGGCCTGCAGCAGGCCGAAGATCCAGGCGAAGATGTACACCACCGCGACCATCAGCAGGACCCGCTCGAGCCGGCCGAAGTCGATGCCATGGCCGGGCACCAGGTTGGTCATGCCGCTGAGCAGGTCGGCGAAGCGGTCCTGGCCCTGCTCGCGCAGGCCCGCGATGGCCTGCTCCTTGGACAGGCCCGGCGGGATCTTCTTGCTGACGATGCCCTCGAAGATGACGTCGGTGGCCCGGCCGAGCAGGCGCGGGCCGAGCACGGACAGCACGACGCTGGCGATGCCGAAGACGAGCACCGCGGCGACGACGAGCCGGTCGGGGGCGAGCATCTTGAGCAGGCGCCTGGCCGAGCCCTTGAAGTCCTCGATCTTGGCCGGCGGTCCTCCGGCGCCCATCATCATCCGGCCGGGCCCGAATCCCGGCCCACCGCCGGGCCGGGCGCCGCCGCCGGGGCGGTTGGGAGCGGTCACGCTGACCTTCCTTCAGTAGAAAGCACCACAACACGAGCGCGGCCAGCCCGCCCCCGCTTCACCCCGGCGGTCATGCTGACCTTCCTTGAGTAGAAAGAACAAGGACGAGGCAGCATGCCCGCCTCCGCTTCGCTCCGGCGGTCATGCTGCAGCCTCCTGCTCCGTGAGCTGGGATAGGACGATCTCGCGGTACGTCTCGTTGTCGTCCATGAGTTGCTGGTGGGTGCCGGCGCCGACCACGCGGCCCTCGTCGAGCACGACGATGCGGTCGGCGTCGCGGATGGTGCTGACCCGCTGGGCGACGATGACGACCGTCGCGCCGGCGGTCTCGGACCGCAGCGCCTCGCGCAGGGCCGCGTCGGTGGCGTAGTCCAGCGCCGAGAACGAGTCGTCGAAGAGGTAGACCTCGGGCCGGGCGACCAGCGTCCGGGCGATGGCCAGGCGCTGGCGCTGCCCGCCGGAGACGTTGGTGCCGCCCTGGGCGATCGGCGCGTTGAGCTCCTCGGGCATGGCCCGCACGAAGTCCGCCGCCTGGGCCACCTCCAGGGCCCGCCACAGCTCCTCGTCGGTGGCGTCGGGCCGGCCGTAGCGCAGGTTGGTGGCCACGGTGCCGGAGAACAGGTACGGCTTCTGCGGCACCATGCTCACCGTCCGTGACAGCAGGGCCGGGTCGATCCGGCGCACGTCCACGCCGTCGACGAGCACCGTGCCGCCGGTCGCGTCGAACAGCCGCGGCACGAGGTTGAGCAGCGTGGTCTTGCCGGCGCCGGTGCTGCCGATGATGGCCGTCGTCTGGCCCGGGTGGGCGATCAGGTCGACATCCTCCAGTACCGCGGCCTCCGCACCCGGATAGTGGAAGGACACGCCGCGCAGCTCGAGCTCGCCGTGCACGTCGAGGCTTGTCACCGGCTCCACCGGCGGCCGCACGCTGGACTCGGCGTCCAGCACCTCCTTGATGCGCTCGGCGCACACCTCGGCCCGCGGGATCATGACGAACATGAAGGTCGCCATGAGCACCGACATGAGGATCTGCATGAGGTAGCTCAGGAACGCCGTCAGCGCCCCGACCTGCATGTCGCCGGCGTCGATGCGCTTGGCCCCGAACCACAGCACCGCGATGCTGGAGATGTTGACCAGCAGCATGACGGTCGGGAACATCAGGGCCATGAGCCGGCCGACGGCGAGGGAGACCTCGCGCAGGTCGGCGTTGGTCTCGGCGAACCGGGCCCGCTCGTGCTCGTCGCGCACGAACGCGCGGATGACCCGGATGCCGGTGATCTGCTCGCGAATGACCCGGTTGACCAGGTCGATGCGCACCTGCATGAGCCGGAACAGCGGCCGCATCCGGACCACGATGAACGAGATGAGCCCGATGAGCAGCGGCGTGACGACGAGCAGCAGCCCGGACAGCGGCACGTCCTGCCTAAGGGCCAGGATGATGCCGCCGACGCACACGATCGGCGCCGAGACCATGAGCGTGAACGCCATCAGCACCAGCATCTGGACCTGCTGGATGTCGTTGGTGGTGCGGGTGATCAGCGACGGGGCGCCGAACTGCCCGACCTCGCGCGCGCTGAGCCGCTGCACCTGGTCGAAGATGCCGGCCCGCACGTCGCGGCCGAGCGCCATCGCGGTGCGGGCGCCGAAGAAGACGGCGGCCGCCGAGCAGACGATCTGCACCAGCGTCACGCCGAGCATGAGACCGCCGACGCGCAGGATGTAGTTCGTGTCGCCGGCGATGACGCCCTCGTCGATGATGTCGGCGTTGAGGGTGGGTAGGTAGAGGGTGGCGAGCGTCTGCACCAGCTGCAGCACCACCACCAGGGTGATCGGCCCACGATAGGGCCGCAGGTACGTTCGCAGCAGACGAATCAGCATCGGTCAGGCTTCTCCAGGTTGGGATTGTCCGGCAGGGTGGTGCAGCAGGCCGTCGAGGAGCACGCCGACGATCTCGTCGGGCGTGAAGACGTCCTCGGCCGGCAGGTCGCCGCGCACCGCGCTGACGACCAGGGCGAACAGCAGCCGCGCGGTGGTGTCCGGGCTGCGGCGCAGCAGCGCGCGGTCGGGCTCGACGAGCTCGGCGACGGCCTCGGTGAGCCGGCGCCGCCCCTCGATGAGCGAGGCCATCGGGGACTCGTCGCCGGCGCACGGCATGGTGCGGGCCAGCATCATCAGCGGTACCGAACCCTCGACTCTGCGCACGAGGATGGCCGCGGCGTCGCGCAGCCGCTCCTGCAGCGGTGCGTGCGGGTCGATCGCCGACAGCGCCCGCAGCACCGGCCCGGCCTCGAAGGCGCTGTTCAGCGCGGCGGCCAGCAGCGAGGCCTTGTCGGGGAAGACGCCGAAGATGGTGCCCTCGGCGACGCCCGCGGCCTCGGCGATCTGCCGGGTCGTCACCGCCGCGCCGTGCGTGCGCAGCAGCGGCAGCGTGGCGGCGATGAGCGCCGCGCGCCGGTCGTCGGGGGCCAGCGCAGGCACGCGCCGCCGCCGGGTCTGCTGGTTGGCATTCACGGCGACACTCTAATGAGCGAGCACTCACTCGGACAACCGGATTTCGCCGTGGGCGCACAACGCGAGACGGTCGAACGCTCCGCAACCGCAACGCAACACCAAGTGACGCCACCCGGCACCCGGGTACGCGCAGGATGGAAGCATCGGACGAAGGGACGACCACCATGAGCGGCGTCGACGAGGAAGCCCGGCTGGCGGCACTGCACAGCTACGGGGTGCTCGACGGACCGAGGCCGCCCGAGCTCGACGACCTGACACGGCTCGCCGCCTCGATCTTCGACACACCGATGTCGGCCGTCTCGCTGATCGACCGAGACCGGCAGTGGTTCGCCGGCAAGACCGGCCTGGCCGACGACGAGACGCCGCGCGACGTGTCCTTCTGCGCCGAGACCATCCCGGCCCGCCGCCAGCTCGTGGTGCCCGACGCCCGCGCGGACGCGCACTTCCGCTCCTACGCCAACGTGACCGGCGAGCCGCACGTCCGCTTCTACGCCGGCTCCCCGCTCATCGACGACGACGGCCACGTGCTGGGCGCGATGTGCGTCATCGACGACCGCCCCGGCGACCTCGGCGACCGCCAGCGCGAGGCGCTGCAGACCCTGTCCCGGCAGGCGACCGGGCACCTGGCGCTGGTGCGCAGCCGGCTGCAGATGGCCGACCTGGGCGAGGAGCTGGCCCGGGCCACCCAGCGGGAGGAGGACCTCATCGCGACCATCTCCCACGAGCTGCGCACGCCGGTGACGGCGATCCAGGGGTACCTCGAACTGCTCGCCGACGACGAGCGCCTGGCCGAGCACAGCCGCCTGGTCGAGCCGATCCACCGCAACGGCCAGCGCCTGATCGGCATGGTCGAGCACCTGCTCAGCGGCACCCGCCCGGCCGGTGCCCCGCTGCTGCTGCACCGCAGCGCGGTCGAGCTGCACCTGGTGCTCACCGCCGCGGTGCAGGCGTGCCGGACGGTGGCCGAGCCGCGGGGCGTGCAGGTCGTGGTGGAGCCGCCGACCCAGGCCTCGGTGGTCTCGGTCGACGCGCCCCGGCTGACCCAGGCGGTGCAGCAGCTGGTGCGCAATGCGGTGCTGTTCACCCCGCCCGGCGGCACGGTGACCGTCCGGGCGCTCTACGCGCCGGTGCCGACGATCGAGGTCGTCGACACCGGGGTGGGCATCGCGGCGGACGAGCTGCCGTACGTCTTCCAGCGCTTCTTCCGCGGCCGCCACGCCCGCCGGGAGGCGGTCCCCGGCGTCGGGCTGGGGCTGCACATCGCCCAGGAGGCGGTGGCGGCGCACGGCGGGCGGGTCACGCTGAGCCCGGCCGGTGCCGGTACGACGGCCAGGATCACGCTGCCCTAGACCGCCGCGACCGGCGCGGCGACACGCCCAGCAGCGGCAGCCGCCACAGCGAGATGTCCGGGGACTGCCCGGAGAGGATCAGCAGCCGGCGCATGCTCAGCCGCACGATGTGGTGCGAGACGAAGAACAGCCACATGGCGAGGGGCAGCTCGATCAGGACGGAGGTGGCCAGGCTGATCCAGCGGTCGTCGCCGGCCGCGGTGAGCAGGTCGAACCAGGCGTCGCAGGCCAGCAGGGTGCCGCTCACCTGCGCGGCCAGGATCATGATCTGCCGCCGCCGCAGCGCCGCCCACGCGGTCAGGGCCAGGGCCGCGCCGAGCACGACGTCGAAGCCGACCCAGGTGATCCGCCAGTGCCCGGCGAGGTACTTCGGCGGCAGCGTCACGGTCAGCGCGATCACCCACGGAATCATGAGCACGCTGGCCACGCCGACGACGATGACGAACCGGCGCCGGGCCCCCTCCGCGACGTCCCTGGAACGCCGGGTGACCGGAGGCGCGAGCGCAGCCAGACGCCGGGCCAGCTCGGCCCGCTCCTCGGTCGTCATGGAGCGCAGCTCGGCGTCCCCGATCACGGTTCGACCATACGTCGCCGCGGGCCCGCGCGGCCCGCGGCGACGGGGTTCCTCAGCGGCCGCGCACCGCCCGGTAGCGGCCGACCAGCGACGCGGTGGACGAGTCCAGGGCCGAGAGGTCGGGGCTGTCCGAGGTGAGCGCCGGCTCGATCCGCTTGGCCAGCACCTTGCCCAGCTCCACGCCCCACTGGTCGAACGAGTCGATGTCCCAGATGGCGCCCTGGACGAAGACCTTGTGCTCGTACAGCGCGATGAGCTGCCCGAGCACCGACGGGGTGAGCTCGTCGGCGAGGATCGTCGTGGTGGGCCGGTTGCCGTGGAAGGTGCGGTGCGGCACCTCGGCCTCGGCCACCCCCTCGGCGGCGACCTGCTCCGCCGCCTTGCCGAACGCGAGCGCCTGCCCCTGGGCGAAAAGGTTGGCCATGAGCAGGTCGTGCTGGTCGCCGAGGGCGCCGAGCTCGGCCACGGGCCTGACGAAGCCGAGCAGGTCGGCCGGGATGAGCGCGGTGCCCTGGTGGATGAGCTGGTAGTAGGCGTGCTGGCCGTTGGTGCCGGGGGTGCCCCACACGATCGGCCCGGTCGCCCACTCGACCGGCCTGCCCTCGCGGTCGACGGACTTGCCGTTGGACTCCATGTCCAGCTGCTGCAGGTACGCGGTGAAGCGGGACAGGTAGTGGCTGTACGGCAGCACCGCGTGGGTCTGGGCGTCGTGGAAGTCGCGATACCAGATGCCGAGCAGGCCCAGGATCAGCGGCGCGTTGACCTCCGGCGGGGCGGTGCGGAAGTGCTCGTCCATCCGGTGGAACCCGTCGAGCATGGACCGGAAGCCCTCCGGGCCGAGCGCGACCATGAGCGACAGGCCGATCGCCGAGTCGTAGGAGTAGCGCCCGCCGACCCAGTCCCAGAACTCGAACATGTTGGTCGTGTCGATGCCGAACTTGGCGACCTCGCCGGCGTTGGTCGACACGGCCACGAAGTGCTTGGCCACGGCCTCCTCGGCGCCGAGCGCGTCGATCAGCCAGGTGCGGGCGGCGGTGGCGTTGGTGATCGTCTCGATCGTGGTGAACGTCTTGGACGACACGATGAACAGCGTGCTGTCCGGGTCGGCGTCGCGGACGGCCTCGTGCAGGTCGGCCCCGTCGACGTTGGAGACGAACTTGAAGGCCAGCGAGCGGTCGGTGAAGGCCCGCAGCGCCTCGTAGGCCATCGCCGGGCCGAGGTCCGACCCGCCGATGCCGATGTTGACCACGGTGGTGATGCGCTTGCCGGTGTGCCCCGTCCACTCCCCCGACCGGATCCGGTCGGCGAACGCGGCCATCCGGTCGAGCACGGCGTGGACCTTGGGCACCACGTTCTCGCCGTCGACGAAGATCTCGGCGTCGCGCGGCGCCCGCAGCGCGGTGTGCAGCACGGCCCGGTGCTCGGTAAAGTTGATCTTGTCACCGCGGAACATGGCGTCGCGCAGGTCGAACACCCCGCGGGCCGCCGCGAGCTCCTGCAGCAGCCGCAGTGTCTCGTCGGTGACGAGGTGCTTGCCATAGTCGAGGTAGAGGTCGCCGGTGGACACCGAGTAACGGCTGCCCCGGTCGGGGTCTTCGGCGAACAGGTCGCGCAGGTGCACCTCTCCGAGCTCCGAGCGGTGCTTGGCGAGCGCCGCCCACTCGGGCAGATGGTTGAGCCGAGGCATCAGGAAACTCCTAGCGAGTCAGCGAGAGACCACTCCACTCGCTGATTCTGCCCCCTTCACGCCCGTCTCGTCCCCGGTGTCCCGATCATGTCCGCGCCGCCACGCCCATTGCCCCACGAACAGCAGCGTGATGGTGGTGGCGATGGCCAGCACGAGGGTGGTCGGGACGTTGAACAGCTTGAGCGCGCTGGCCACCAGGACCACGACCAGGGCCGCCCGCACGACCCCGGCCGGCGCCCGGGACGACAGCCGCGCGCCGATGAGCACGCCGGGCACCGAGCCGATGAGCACCGCGGCGGCGAGGTCGAGCTTCAGGTCCCCGAAGAGCGCGTGGCCGAGCGCCGCCGAGAACACCAGCGGGATCGCCTGCACGAGGTCGGTCCCCACCAGGTCGCTCGGGCGCAGCGCGGGGTACAGCGCCAGGAGGATGACGATGATCAGCGACCCGGACCCGACCGAGGTCATCCCGACCACGAGCCCGCCGAGCGCCCCGAGCAGCAGGGTCGGCACCGGCCGGACCTTGATCGGCTTCGGCTCCCCCGCCCGCTCGCCGCCCTTGCGGTACGCCTTGATCAGCAGCCCGACGACGGCCAGCAGCAGCGCCACCCCCAGGGCGTTGCGCACCACGTCCTGGACCCGGTCGCCGCCCCCGAGGGCCCGCATGAGCAGCACGCCGAGGAACGCGCTGGGCACGCTGCCCAGGCACAGCCAGCGCACCAGCGCCCAGTTCACGGTCCCGCGCCGGGCGTGCACGAACCCGCCGAACGGCTTCATCACCGCGCTGGCCGCCAGGTCGCTGGAGACCGCGGCCAGCGGCGGCACGCCGAAGAACAGCACGAGGATGGGCGTCATGAGCGCCCCGCCCCCCATGCCGGTCAGCCCGACGATGACACCGACGCCGAGCCCGGCAAACGCCAGTTTGGGATCCACCCGCAGAAGTGTGCCGCCCGAAGCCTGTCTTGTCCACTGACTAAGTCGACAATCCAGGATTTAGCTACGCAAGGTCATGGCAGGCATGCATACCGCTACCGCTTGTCGCCCCGGAAGCGGCGCTGAGCGCTGCAACGCTCAGCGCCGCAGCGCGCGTCAGCGTCGGTGGACCTGGCGGTCAGGGTGGTGTTCCCGCCCTGGCCGCGGCGCCCTGATCCCCCGCTGCATGATCACCGGCGGGCGAACTCGAGGAGGCGGAAGAGCGTCAGCCACTGCTCTGGCCACACGAGCCCGACGGGGGTCGCCGCGTCCAGCCGCAGCGCCCGGAACGCGCCCGCGACCCGGGCCGGCGGATATCGGCGGGAGAGCGAGGCCAGCAGCGACCCGCCGGCACCACCGAAACCCAGCGAGACCATGCCGCGGTACCGCCCGAGCCTCCCCGCCGGCACCAGCACCTCGGCCCGGCGGGTGAGCCGCAGGATGCCCCCGTCGACGCCGGGCACCGGCCGGAAGGCGCCCCGCGGCACCCGCCCGGCCAGGCGCCACTCGAACTCGGGCCACGTCTCGACGGTGAGGCGGGACCAGCGGCCGTAGTCGCCGGTGCGCTTGCGGGCGTACTCCAGCTGGGTGAGCAGCGTCGCCGAGCGCAGCGTGGGCGCGGCCAGGCACCAGGCCACGACGGCGGACGTGAGCGCGTACGGGATGTTGCCCACGACGGCGAACGGCCCGCCGGGCACGGGCGCGGCCAGGAAGTCGCCGGTGCGCACGGTGAGCCCAGCCCGACGCGGCAGCGCGGCGGCCAGGCCCGGGTCGACCTCGTAGGCGACCACCCGCCCGGCCCGGCGCAGCAGTTCGGCGGTGAGGGCGCCCCGCCCGGCCCCGACCTCGACGACGAGGTCGGCCGGGTGCAGCGCGGCGGCGTCGGCGACCCGCCGGATCACCGAGGAATCGACAAGAAGGTTCTGCCCGTAGACGCGACGGGCGCGCGGATAGCGAGACATGACCAGGTTCCCTGAGGCGCGAGACGCGGATGCGGACGCGGAAGGGCCCTGGTTGCCCTTTGTTGGTGCAGGCGTCAGGCCTGGGCGACCAGGGCGCGACGCCGGATGCGCAGCCGCGCGGCCGGCGTCATCGCCGGCGTGATCAGGGCGTGCGTCGTGGTCATGGGCCGACAGTAACGCGGGCGGACAGCGCGGGCGAGCGTATTACTGCCGTGCCCTGCGGCGCAGCGCGTATGACATCCTAGGAAACTAGGATCGGTCCAGCCCGACCGCGGCGTGGCCGGCGCGTAAGGTGTTCGCGTGCGGGAGGCCACTTTCACGAAGCGCCCGGCGGGCGGCGTCGGGCTGCGCTCCGAGCGCGGTCCGGTCCTCGGTTCCGTCATGCTCACCACCGGTCTGGTGGCGCTGGACAGCACGATCATCGCCACCGCGGTCCCGTCGGTGGTGCGTGACCTCGGCGGCTTCGCGCACTTCCCCTGGCTCTTCTCGATCTACCTGCTGACCGCGGCGGTGACCACGCCGCTGTACGGCAAGCTGGCCGACGTCCTCGGGCGCAAGCCGGTCATGTTCTTCGGCGTCGCCGTGTTCCTCGTCGGCTCCGTGCTGTGCGGGGCGGCGTGGAGCATGCTCACGCTCATCGTGTTCCGGGCGGTGCAGGGCATCGGCGCGGGCGCGATCCAGCCGATGAGCATGACGATCATCGGCGATCTGTACACCGTGCCGGAGCGGGCCAAGGTCCAGGGCTACCTCGCGGGCGTGTGGGGCGTGTCCTCGGTCCTCGGGCCGACGCTGGGCGGGGTCTTCGCGGAGTACATCTCCTGGCGCTGGATCTTCTTCATCAACCTGCCGCTGGGCCTCATCGCGGCGTGGATGCTCGCCCGGCACCTGAAGGAAAAGGTCGAACGCCGCGAGCGCCGCGTCGACTACCTCGGCGCGGCCCTGCTCATCGCCGGCTGCACGCTGCTCATCCTGGGCATCCTCGAGGGCGGCATCAGCTGGGCGTGGGACAGCGCGCCGAGCATCGTCATCTTCGCCCTGGGCACGGTGCTGGTCACGGCGTTCGTGTTCGTGGAACGGCGCGCCGCGGAGCCCGTGCTGCCGCTGTGGGTGTTCCGGCACCGCACGCTCGTCGGCGGCAACCTGGCCTCGGTCACGATCGGCGCGACGGTCATCGGGCTGAGCTCCTACGTGCCCAACTTCTCCCAGGGCGTGCTCGGCACCGGCGCGCTCGTGGCCGGGTTCGTGGTCGCGGCCATGACGCTGGGTTGGCCGATCGCCGCCACGCTCTCCGGCAAGGTGTACCTCAGGATCGGCTTCCGCAACACCGCGCTGATCGGCAGCGTCATCATCATCGCCGGCACCGCGATGTGCGCCCTGCTGTCCGAGCAGACCACGGTCGGCATGGTCGCGGCGGCGTGCTTCGTCATCGGCGCGGGGCTGGGCCTGGCCTCGGCCCCGACGCTGGTGGCCATCCAGTCGGTGGTCGGCTGGGACCGCCGCGGCGTGGTCACCGGCACCAACATGTTCTGCCGCTCGATCGGCAGCGCGGTCGGCGCGGCGGTCTTCGGCGCCATCGCGAACACGACCCTGGACCGCCGCTTCGCCGCCGCCCCGCCGGACGTGCGCCCGGCCCTGGGCTCGGGGGCGGACGCGACCAGCATCGTGCTGCAGGGCCGGCACGCGTCCTCGGCGGTGGCCGACTACGTGCGGGCGGCCCTGTACTCGGCCACGCACAACGTCTTCATGGCCCTCGCCGTGGTCGGCGCGTGCAGCCTCCTGGTGCTGCTGCTCATCCCCCGCAAGATCGAACAGGTGCCCTAAAAATGTCATAGGTGCTCGCTAACCTGTCGCCGTGAACCTGGACCTCCCGGCGTCGTGGCGACGCAGCATCCATCCGCGGCGCGGCGGCGCGGCGGTGCCGTACGAACCGGCCCCGCCGGGCCCCACCGTCATGGACGATGCGGCCCCGCCGACCCCGCTCGGCGTGGCCACCGCGACCGCGGCGCTGCCGGACAGGCTCCGGACCCCCGTGCTGCGGGACACCGTCGCGACGCTGGCCGACGACTGGATCGCACGGCACGGGCTGGTCTTTGCCGCGCTGGCGGGCGCTGAATACTCAGGGCTGGCCGGGGCGTATGACGGGCTGTTGCTGGGGCAGATCCGGCGGGCCCTCGCCGCGGCGCCCGACGGCGAGTTCGAGGCCGCGGTGGAGGCCCTCCAGGCACTGCGGACCGCACACCACGCCGCACCGATGATCCGGGTCGCCACGTCGTTCCTCGTCCCGACCCGGACGGACTGGGTGGCCGAGGATATGGACGTGCTGCCCCGCGGACACGAGCACTGGACGCTCCTGCTCGGCTGCGTCACCACCACGGCACAGGCGACGCACGTGGTGCGAGAGCTCGGCTACGTCGACCTCGGCAATCTGAGCGCGCACAGCACCGCGACGCTGCACACACTGACCGAGGCCATCGGCGACGGCATCCTCGACGTCTACGCCGAGGACTGGGCCGGCCGGATCGCGAGCTGGGACGTCAACTACAGCGTCGCCGACTTTGTGCGGAGCATGGCCGAGGCCCTCGCCGTGATACCGACCGACCGGGCGTTCCAGGCGCTGCTCGACGGGGTCGTGGCGGGACGGAAGGGAGCGGCTGCCGCCGTGGCCGAGGCCGCCGAGCGCTTCCCGGAGCGGGCGATGCGGCTGCTGGAGGCCTCGGCCGCCCGGCCCCGCATCGGCGACCTGCTGCTCCTGCACGCGGCCCGCCACCCGGAGCTGGCCCCGGACCACCTGCGCCGGGCCGCGCCGGACGGCGCCGGCTCGGTGCCGGTGCTCGCCGCGCCGCCGTGGACGACCCGCGGCAAGCCGGCCAAGCCGGTCGTGCTGGCCGGGCTCGCGTGCACGGACGAGCCGGAGGCGGCCTGGCAGCCGGGCGCGCGGGAGCGGCTGATCGACAGGCTGGGCCAGCCGTACGCGCACCACGACTATCCGGCGCTCGCCGAGGAGGTCCGCGCCGGCACCGCCCGGGACTGGGAGGCGGAGAGCCTGTTCCTCTACGGGCCGGAGGATCTCGCCCGTTCGATGCTCCCGGTGTACCGGCCGAGAGGACGCAGCTTCGGCGGCGGGGCCTGGTTGCACAAGGCCGTCGCACGCTTCGGCATCGACGCGCTGCCGTTGTTGCTCGGCCACGTGCGGGTGCATCCGACCGACGGCACCCTGCTCATGTGGTACTCCAGCCCCGAGGTCGCGCTGCTCATGGCCGACTGGCACGCCCGGCTCAAGGAGGCCCGCAAGGTCGCGCTGGCCTGGCTGCAGACCCACCCGGCCCAGGCGGCCCGCGCGCTGGTCCCGGCGGCGCTGGGCAAGGCCGGGCCCGGGCGGCGCCAGGCCGGGCTGGCGCTGCTCGCCCTGGACGCGGCCGGGCAGCGGGAGACGGTGCTGGAGGCGGCGGCCGGGTACGGACCGGCGGCGGAGAAGGCCATCGCCGCCATGCTCGACGAGGACCCGCTGGTGCGGCAGCTGCCGACCCGGATCCCGGAGCCGCCGGACTGGGCCGACCCGATCGTTCTGCCGCCGGTCCGGGTGCGCGGCGGGGGCGGCGCCCTGCCCGCGGCGCAGATCCGGGCCCTGCTGACCATGCTCATGCTGTCCAAGCCCGGCGAGCCGTATGCGGGGCTGGCCCTCGTGCGCGAGGCGTGCGAGCCGGGCGACCTGGCCCACTTCGGCCTGCACCTGCTGCGCCGCTGGGAGGCGGCCGATGCCCCGCCCGCCGGCGGTTGGGCGCTCGACGCGCAGGCGGTCATCGGCGACGACGAGTCCGTCGAGAGGCTGGCGGAGCGGGTGCAGCGGTGGCCGTACGAGGGGGCGCACAAGCGGGCCGCGACCGGCCTCGACGTGCTCGCCGCGTTCGGGACCGAGGCGGCCCTGCGCCAGTTGCACGAGCTGTCGCGCAAGGCCAAGGCCCCGGCGGTGCGCGCCCGCGCCGGGCAGAACCTGACCGCCGCCGCCGAGGCCGCCGGCCTCACCGCCGAGCAGCTCACGGACCGCCTGGTGCCGTCGTTCGACCTGGCCCCGGACGCGACCATGGTGCTGGACTACGGCCCGCGCCGGTTCGTGGCCGGCTTCGACGAGCAGCTGCGGCCCTGGGTCGCCTACGAGGACGGCGCCCGCCGCAAGGACCTCCCGGCCCCGGCCGCCCGCGACGACGAGGCACTGGCCACCGCGGCCCGGCGCCGGTTCGCGGCGGCCAAGAAGGGCGTGCGCAAGGTCGCCACCGAGCAGGCCCAGCGCCTGGAGCGGGCCATGGGCGACGGCCGCCGCTGGACGGCCGCCGAGTTCCGCACCGTGTTCCTCGAGCACCCGGTGCTGTGGCTGCTGGCCCGCCGCCTGGTCTGGCGCGCCGACGACGGCCCGGCGCTGCGGGTGGCCGAGGACCGCACCCTCGCGGACGTGGCCGACGAGGAGGTGACGCTGCCCGGCGAGGCCCTGCTGGGCGTGGCCCACCCCGTCGACCTGGACGTCCCCGCGTGGTCTGCCGTGTTCGCCGACTACGGCATCCTGCAGCCCTTCGACCAGCTCTCCCGCGACGTGTACCGCCTCGGCCCCGGCGAGGCCGCCTCGCCCCGCCTGACCCGCTTCGACGACCGCCGCGCACTGAGCGTCGCGCTGATCGGCCTGGAGCGCCGGGGCTGGCGGCGCGAGGGCCGCGACGGCGCCCACCAGTCCCGGATGGAGCGCGACCTGCCCGGCGGCGCCGTCCTCATCGCCCAGCTCGACCCGGGCATCCTCCTCGGCGTGCCGGGCGAGCACCCGGAGCAGCACCTCGCCGACGTCTGGATCTGCCCGCCGGACGCCGACCCGTGGGGCCGCGACCGCCCCGTCCCCTTCTCGGCCCTGCCGGCCGCGACCGCCTCGGAGGTGCTCCGCGACCTGTCCTCAACCCTGGCTTAGCCCGCGCGGGCACCTCGACCGGCTGCGGGGACGTGGGCGGCGCGCTGTCGCAGGCGCGACGCCCGCGGACCGGTCGCACCGGGTCGCGGGGCCGACGCTGGACCGGGCCCGCCGCTGCCGCTCCCCCGCCTGGCGCAGCAGGTGCAGTGCCGGTCTCGAGTCCGGCGCTGGACGGGCCCGCCGTGGCCGCCTCCAAGCTGCTCCCGGCCTGGCACAGCAGGATCCAGCGCCAGTCTCGAGGCCAGCGGCCGCCTCCAAGGTGCTCCGTGGCCTGGCGCAGCACGTGACGTGCCGGTCTCGGGTCCCGCGCTGGACCGTTCGCCGTCAGCGCTGGTGGCCGTTCAGGGCTCGGGTGAACAGTTCCAGGACGGCGGCGACGGTCAGCGGCCGCCAGTCGGCGTGCATGATGTCGCGGGCGTACCGCCAGCGCAGCCGGCCGTCGGCGGCGGCCTCGCACTGCAGGACCGCGTGGGAGACCCGGTTCGACAGCGCGTTGCCGATCCGGACGGTCCGCGGCAGGGCGGGATCGGTGTGGCGGGACAGGGTGATCGCCTCGCGGGTGTCGAAGGTGAGCCGGGCCGGGCCGAGGCTGAGGGTCTTGTCCTGCAGGTCGAGGCGGGCGTCGTGCAACGTCCGAAGGATCCGCTCGTGCGCGTCCTCCAGCAGCGCGCGCAGGTCGCCCTCGGCCTGCTCGGCCTGGTGCCGGGCCTCCCGGGCGGCCTCCGCGGTGACCGCCTCGCTCGCGTCGCCGAGCGTGAGCCGGTGCTCCAGCCCGGCGGCCGCCTCGGTCATCGCCGCCGGCCCGGCGGGCAGCCGCTCGTCCTCGGCGATGCCGTCGAGGGTCTCGAGGACGGCCGCCGCGTCCTGCGGGCGCTGCGAGGGCTGCTTGCGCAGCAGCCGGAGCATCAGCCGGGCCAGCGCGTTGGGCACCCCGGCGGGCCACGGCGCGGCCTCCTCACGGTGCTGCTGGCGGTACTGCGGCTCCCGCGGCCCGGCGAACGGCCGCGCCCCGGTGAACACCTCGTAGGCCACGACGCCGAGCGCGTAGAGGTCGGTCTGGTTCGTGGCCTGCTGGCCGTCCCAGATCTCGGGGGCCATGTACGGGACGGTGCCGGGGAGCACGAAGGTGTAGGTCCCGGCGGACTCGTCCAGGTTCCGAGCGATCCCGAAGTCGGCGAGCCGCCACCGCTCGCCGTAGCGCAGCACGTTCGGCGTCTTCAGGTCCCGGTGCAGCACGGGCAGCGCGTGCAGCTGGCCGAGCCCCTCGGCCACCTCGCGCACGACCCGCAGCCCGGCGGCGAGGTCCATGGCCCGGCGCCGCAGCGCCGCGTGCAGCGACTCGTCGGCCAGCGGCAGCACGATCATCAGGTCGTCGCCGGCCAGGACGTGGGTGATCGGCACCACGAGGCGGTCGGTGGGCCGCCCGTCCCGGGCCGCGCGCATCAGCAGGTGACCGATCTCGACCTCGCGCATGCGGCGGCGCTCGGGGCCCTCCCCGTAGCCGCCGGGCCGGATCCGCTTGATCGCCACCGGCTGCCCGCCGGGGCCGCTGCCGCGGAAGACCTCCCCCATGCCGCTGGGCTCGCCGATGCGATCCGCCTCGTCGAAACCCCACTGCCGGCCATCGGTGTCCATGAAGATCACCACATCGACGATCGTAATAGCTGCCGGATGCGGCCCGGAATCAGCCGGACCGGGGTCGTGGACGGCGACGCGCTCGCCGCCCTCCCGGACCGGTTGCGCGGGCGGAACCCAGCAGCGCAAACACCCCGAGCGGGCGATCCGAATGCGCTCTGTCAGATATCAGGAACGGGGCCGACGAGCCGCCGAATATCTGCTGTGGGTTTCGCAACCGGAGTGCAGCGACTGGCCGCCCGGGCCCGTCGTGGAGATCGGCGGATCCCCCGTACACCCGTGGTCGGCACAGCTAGCTGGAGCTGCGCAGGGTAAGACTGGAGCTGCGCAGGGTAAGAGTGGTCGGCAGGCGGCGCGGGGTGGGCAGGGCCGGGTCGATGAGGTGACGGATCGCGGCGGCGGCCTCCTCCTCCACGGGCATGTAGACCGACGACAGGTCGGCCGCCTCGGCCAGGGCGCTGCCGTCGAAGCTCACCACGGCCACGTCGCCGGGGACGCGGCGGCCGGTTTCGCGGAGGGCCTGCAGTACGCCCATCGCGGAGACGTCGCAGGCGGCGAAGACGGCGTCGAGGTGCGGGTGGCGGGCCAGCAGCTCGTGGGCGGCGGCGTAGGCCGCCGGGCGGGTAAAGTCGCCGTCGATCGATACCACGTCCTGACCGGCGGCGGCCAGCGCGTGCAGGAACCCGGTCTTGCGCTCGCGGGCGCAGGGGGTCGGCGGGCCGAACACGGCGCCGATGCGCCGGCGGCCGGTGGCGACGAGATGCATGGCCGCCTGGTGGCCGCCGCCGTAGTTGTCCGGGGCTACGAACGGGATGCCCGGCGCCGCTTCGCCCAGCGCGATCGTGCGGGTCCGGCGGCGGTCCGGGGCCGCGGCGGCGGCCGGCATGTTGATGAGCACCCGCCCGAACGGCGGGTCGTCGGCGCCGGCCGGCGGCGCGGCCACCCGCCGGACCTGCAGCGCAATGTCCTGGCCGTCCAGGGCGCGCATCGCGCCGGTCAGCACCCGGCTGTAGAACGGCTTGGCGCTCAGCGCGGCGGGATCGGGGTCGACGATGAGGATCTCGATCCGCTCGGGGCGGGTCACGGCCGTCCGGCCGGTGGCGAGCGCCCGCGCCGCCGGGTGTGGCTCGAAGCCCAGCTGGACCGCCGCCTCGCGGACCCGTTGCCGCACCGTGTCCGTCGTGCCGGGCAGCCCGTTCATGGCCCGCGACGCGGTCGCCCGGGACACGCCGGCGACCCGCGCCACGTCGGCGAGCTTGGGCCGCTGCTGCTCCATGCGGGCAAACGTATCCGGACGCCGGCCGGGCTGTCGACGCGGTTACCCGGCCGGCAAACGGCTGCGATGGGAGGTGCACCAAGCCGCGCCTGGCCATGGGGGTGGCCGGCTCCACCGGCGACCCGCGTGGCGATCTCGCTGTTGCCGCTGCGGACGTAGCGGAACATGAGGTTGTGGGGGTAACGAACCGTTCTTGCCATTCCAGCAAGATGCCTTGCCGCTGACGCCAGGGCGCAAAACAATGGCGGTATGAGCGAGCAGTACGACGTCATCGTCATCGGCGGTGGAGCGGCCGGGCTGAGCGGGGCACTGACCCTGGCCCGGGCCCGCCGCCGGGTCCTGGTCATCGACGGCGGGCGGCCCCGCAACGCCCCCGCCGACGGCGTGCACAACTACCTGGGGCGGGAGGGGACCCCGCCCGGCGAGCTGCTGTCGATCGGGCGGCAGGAGATCCAGCGGTACGGCGCGGAAGTCCTCGAGGCGACGGTGAACTCCGTGCACGCAGAGGGCGACCTGTTCCGCGTCGACGGCGAGCACCTCGCGCGGCGGCTGCTCGTCACCACCGGCGTGGTCGACGAGTTGCCCGACATCCCGGGCGTGGCCGAGGGCTTCGGGCGGCACGTGCTGCACTGCCCGTACTGCCACGGCTGGGAGGTCCGCGACCGCCCCATCGGCATCATCGCCACCAGTGCCCTCGCCGGCCACGCGGCGCAGCTGTGGCCGCAGTGGAGCGACGACGTCGTGCTCTTCACCAACGGGCGCGAGATTCCCGGGGTACCGCGGAAGGTCCGCATCGTCGAGGGGCTCGTGGCGGGCGTCGACGAGTCCGGCGTACACCTGCGGGATGGAACCCTCGTCCCGCGGGAGGCCGTCGTGGTGCAGACCAGGCCCACCGTGCGGGCCGGGTTCCTGGCCGGCCTCGGGCTGCAGGTCGCGGACCTGGAGATGCAGGGCGAGGCGGTGGCCACGTACGTGCCGGCCGACCCGGCCGGGAAGACCTCCGTGCCCGGCGTGTGGGTGGCCGGCAACGTGGCCGACCCGATGGGGCAGGTGATCGGGGCCGCGGCGGCGGGGATGAAGGCCGGCGCGATGATCAACATGGATCTCATCGCCCAGCCCTGACCGGTACGGTGTGACGGTGAGCAGCGGCGAGGAACGCGACGGGGTCACGCTGACCAACCTGGACCAGCCCATCTTCGAGGGGGCCGGCGCGACCAAGCGCGATCTCGTCGACTACCTCGACGCCGTGCGCGACCGGATCCTCCCGGCGCTGCGCGACCGCCCGCTGTCCGTGGTGCGCATCATGCGCGGCCAGGACGCGTTCATGCAGAAGAACGTCCCGAAGTACACCCCAGAATGGGTCCCGACGGTCCACATGTGGGCCGAGACGTCGAAGCGGGACGTCGCCTACGCCCTGTGCAACGACCGGCGGACGCTGCTGTGGTTCGCCAACCAGCGCGCCGTGGAGTACCACCCGACGCTGGTCCGCGCCGACGACTGGGCGCACACCACGCACCTGGTCCTCGACCTCGACCCGCCGGAGGGCGACGGCTTCGGGCTGGTGGTGCGGGCCGCCGGCCTGGTCCGCGAGACCCTGTCGGCGGCCGGCCTCACCGGCGCGGTGAAGACCAGCGGCGCCAAGGGCCTGCACATCTTCGTGCCGATCGCGCCCACCCCGATGCAGGACGTGGCCGCGGCCACCCGCGCGATCGCGGCCCGCGCGGAGCGGCTCGACCCGCAACTGGCCACCACCGCGTTCATCCGCGAGGACCGGCACGGCAAGGTGTTCCTCGACCCGACCCGATCGGGCGGGGCCACGGTGGTGTCCGCGTACAGCCCGCGGCTGCGGCCCGGCTGCCCGGTGTCGTTCCCGCTCGACTGGGCCGACCTGGACCGGGTCACCCCGCGCGACTTCACCGTCCACACCGCACCCGGCCTGCTCGGCGCGGACGACCCGTGGGCGGCGCGGATGCCGGCGCCGCAGGAGATCCCGGCGGACCTGATCGCCGAGGGCCACACCATCCCGGTCCCGCGTGTGCAGGCCATGCACGAGGGCAAGCGCCGGGCCCGGGCCAAGCGGGCTGAGCAGTGATCCGCGTCGAGTCCGCAGACCCCGGCTGGGCGCGGCGGGGCCGGGAGCTGGCCGCGCAGGTCCGCGCCGCCGCCGGGCCGCTGGCGCTGCGGGTCGAGCACATCGGCAGACTGGCTGCGGGCCAACCCGGCGGCGGTGGCGGCCTGCGGGCGGTTCAAGGAGGTGCCGGCCCGGCACGTGCCCGACATCGGCGCCTATTCGGACATCAAGGACCCCGTGGTCGACCTGGTGGTGGCCGCGGCCCTCGCGGGTGAGCGCCCTCCGGACGTCCGGTAAGGTGCAGACGTGGTTTCGGGGATTAGCGTCGAGGCACCCGGCAGGATCGCGACGCGCACCCTGGTGCCGCTCGGTGTCATGTTCTTCTTCGTCGGCCTGTCGACCGCGGTCGTCGGCCCGTTCGTCGCGCTGTTCCTCAGCAGCGAGGTGCACGCGGGCCCCGCCCAGGTCGCCGCGTTCCTGATCGCCGGTCCGGTGGCCGGCATGGTGTCCAACACCATGCTGGGCAAGCTCTCCGACCGCCGCCCCATCCGCCGCCGCCTGCTGCTGACCGCCGCCCTGGCCGGCTGCTCGGGCTCGCTCGTGATCGCGTTCGTGCGCGAGTACTGGGTGCTGCTCGCCCTGACCATCACCGTGACCGCGATCAGCGGCGCACTGTTCCCGCAGTCCTTCGCCTACGCCCGCGAGGTGCTGCAGCAGCGCGGCTCCACCCGCGCCGCGATGGCGATCAGCACCCTGCGGATGCTGTTCTCGATCGCCTGGGTGGCCGGCCCGCCCGTCGCCGCGCTGCTGGTCCAGGCCGGCGGTTTCCGGGTGCTGTACCTCACCGCCGCCACCACGTACGCGGTGGCCGCCGTCGTCGTGCTGGTGCGCCTCGAGGAGGCCCCGCGCCCCGCGCACCACGAGCGGCCCCCGGCCGGCCGCGTGCGCGTGCCGGTGCTGCTGACGGTGGCCGCGTTCGCCCTCATGCAGGCCGCCGGGGTGCTCGGGGTGCAGGCGATGTCGCTGTACCTCGGCCAGGTGCTGCACGCCGAGGTCCGCGACGCCGGCCTCATCCTGGGCCTGTGCGCCGCCCTGGAGATCCCGCTGATGCTGGGCTTCGGCGCGCTGTCCACCCGCTACCCCCTCGGCCGCCTGATCATCCTCGGCAGCGCGATCGGCGCCCTGTACTACGCCCTGGTGAGCCTGACCACGCACAGCTGGCAGGTGGCGGTGCTGCAGCTGCTCAATGCCGGCTTCATCGCCGCCGTCCAGGGCCTGGGCATCTCCTACGTCCAGGAGCTCCTGCCGGGCGAGCCGGGCCGCGCCGCCACCCTGGCCGGCAACGCGTTCCCGATCGCGAGCATTATGTCCGGCCCCCTGCTGGGCCTGTCGGCGCACCTCGGCTACCGGTATGCGTACGTCTCCGGCGCCGTCCTGTGCTCCCTGGGCCTGCTCCTGCTCTTCACCATGGCCCGCCGCCACCAGCACCCGGCACCCGCCTGACCGCGCCGCCGGCCTGCGCTCGCCCGGCCGCCGCGAGTACGACGGGCCGGCTCGGGGTGGTGCTCAGAACCGGAAGCGGCTGACGAGGGTGCGCAGGTCGCCGGAGACGGCGGCCAGGTCCGCGGCGGCGTCGCGGACCGCGGTGACGCCGGTCGTGGTGGTCCGGTCAGTGGACGCGGCGGCGTTGTTTCTTGGCGCGGTTGCCGCAGCTGTCCATCGAGCACCAGCGGCGGCTGCCCGGGCGGGAGGCGTCCAGGAACACCGCGTGGCAGGAGGGGTCGGCGCACTCCCGCAGGCGCTCCGCCGCCGGCGACGTGACGAGGTCCAGGGCGTCGCGGGCGATGAGGGCCAGGGTGGCGGTGACGGGGTCGTTGGCGTACCACCGCCGCTCCCCGGTCTCGATCAGCGCCGGGATCGGCACCGAGCGCGCCGCCGCCTGGTTCACCCGCTCGCGCTGCTCCTCCGGCACGGCGGACAGGCCCCCGCCGCGGCGGGCGGCGCCGACCAGCGCGTGCACCGCCTCGCGCAGCTGCTGGGCGTCGCGCACGATCGCGGCCGGCACCACGCTGCCCGGCACCGGGGCGACCGGGCCGCACTGGGCGACCCACGCGGACAGCGCCGGGCCGTCGGGCAGGTCCTCCTCGGCCTGCGCGGTGCCGCGGTGGCGCAGCGTGCGGATGAAGTCGAGACACAGCCTGCCGGCTCCCTGGCGAAAGAGCATGTGGCTACCCTAGCCCCAACACCGGTTTAACCGGTACCCCTGCCCCCGCCGCCCGCGCGAGGAGGTCCCGCAGCGCGTCCAGGACGGGGCCGGGGCGCTGCGCATGGAGGTACTGGTGCGAGGCCCCCTCGACGAAGCGCTGCTCGCCGCCGGGCACGGACGCGGCGATCGAGGCGTGCAGGGCGCGAATGCCGTCGTGGGCCCGTTCGAGCAGGTCCGGCGGCATGTGCTGGGCCCACAGCGGGTTGCGCTCGGCCGCGGTGAGCACGATGAGCGGCACGCCGGGCGTCGGGCCGCCGGCGGCCAGCTCGGCGTACACCTCACGCTCCAGGTTGCGGCCCTCGGCGATGCCGGTGCGCCACGTCGCCAGGCGGTGCTCGACGAGCGCCTCGCGCAGGTCGGCCGGCCACTCGCGGTACACCTGGGAAAGCGCGGCGGCGGAGGCCGAACGCTGCTCGGGGGTGAGGTCCGGCAGCTCGTCCCAGGTGGGCTTCATCGCCTCGTTCATGGCCACCACCTCGGGCGGCAGGAACCGCAGGATGTCCTCGTGCCCGGGGTCGATGAGCAGCAGGCCGGCCACGTCGGCCGGGAACAGCTGGGCGAAGCGGCGGGCGTAGACGGCGCCCATGGAGTGCCCGGCGAGCACGTAGGGCCCGGGCAGGCCGGCCGCGCGGAGGGCGGCGCGCAGCTCGGCGGCCACGTCGGCGGCGCGGCGGGGCAGCGGGACCGGGTCGCTCCAGCCGGTGCCGCCGCGGTCGTACGTCACGGCGGTGGTCAGCTCCGCGGCGGCGCGCAGGACGTTGTCGTACTCCAGGCCGATCAGCCCGGCGCCGGGCAGGAACACGACCGGCGGCCCGCCCTCGCCGGCCCGGTAGAGCGCGATGCGGCGCCCGTCGACCTCGACGGTGGCACCCCGGGGCATTGTTCTCATGTCTGCGAACATTAGCAGTCGTGCGAACATAAGCCAATGGACCCCGTCGAACTGCTGCTGCACCCGGTCCGGCTGCGCATCGTGCACTCGCTGGCCGGGGGGCGCTCCCTGACCACGCAACAGCTGTGCGACCGGATCCCGGACGCGTCCAAGGCCACGGTGTACCGCCACGTCGCCCTCCTCGCCGAGGCCGGCATCCTGGAAGAGGCGGGCCAGCAGCGGGTGCGCGGCTTCGTGGAGCGCCACTACCGCCTGCAGCCGGCCCGCGCGACGGTCTCCGCCGAGCGCGCGGCCGCGGCCACCGTCGAGGAGCACCGGCGGGCGTTCGCCGCCGCGATGGCGGCGCTGCTGGCCGAGTACTCCGCCTACCTCGACGACCCCGCCGCCGACCCGGCCCGCGACCAGGTCGGCTACCGCCAGCACGCGCTGTGGCTGAGCGCGGCCGAGCGCGAGGAGCTCATCGCCGGCATGCGCGCCGCGATCGTGCCGCACCTGACCCACGAGCCCGGCCCGGGCCGGGAGCAGCACCTGCTGAGCCCGGTGCTGTTTCCCATGCACGATCACGACTCCTGATCGCTGCGCGAGGTTCTTGCGTCTTGGTCGCCGTTGCCCGACGCGGTGTGATGAGGGCATGCCAATCGTCACCGTGTTGCAGGGTCCCCGCGACGTCGAGCTCAAACGGGACCTCGTGCGTCGCATCACCGACGCGTTCGTCGACGCCTACAAGGTCCCGGCCGAGACCGTCCAGGTCTGGATCCAGGAGACGCCCCCGGAGAGCTGGTCGCTGGCCGGCACGCTCATCGCCGACAAGTAGCGGCCGCCTACGGTTGGCGGCATGGAACTGCGCCAGCTGCGGTACTTCGTGACCGTCGCCGAGACGCTGCACTTCGGGCGGGCGGCCGAGCTGCTGCACATCGTGCAACCCGCGGTCAGCCAGCAGATCCGCCGGCTGGAGCGGGAACTGGGCGCGCAGCTGTTCGACCGCTCGCCCCGGCGGGTGCGCATCACGGCGTTCGGCGAGCGCTTCCTGCCGGCGGCCCGCGAGGTCCTCGCCGCCGCCGACCGGGCCCTCGCCCTCGCCCACCCGGACCGCCGCACCATTCGCCTCGGCACGAGCACGGGCCTGGGCGAGCGCCTGGACCAGGTCCTCGAGCAACTGTCGCAAGCCGCACCCGACGTCGCCGTGGAGCTGGTGTCGGCACCCGTCGGGGAGCGCCTGGCCCAGGTCGCGGAGGGGCGCCTGGACGCCGCCTTCGTGCGGGGCGCGGCCCGGCACCCGGGGCTGCGAACCGTGGCACTGTGGACGGACCCGCTCGTCGCCGTGGTCTCGGCGCGCGGGCCGCTGGCGGCCGCCGCGTCCCTGGACCTGGCCGACCTGGCCGGGATGCGGCTGACGTTGACCGCGCGGCGCAACCACCCGGCGCTGGTCGACCTGGTGACCGGGGCGTGCGCGGCGGCGGGCTTCGAGCCGCGGCCGGGGCCGCCGGCCGGGACGCTGCAGGACACGCTGGCCGCCATCGGCGCGGACGAGACACTGTGGACGGTCGCCTACGCGGCCCACACCCGCACGCTGCGGGCCGGGAGGGTGGCCTTCGTGCCGTTCCGCGACCCCGGCCTGTCCCTGGTCACCTCCCTGGCCGTCCGCGACGGCGACCCGGACCCGGTGATCGCGGCCCTCGTCGGCGCCTAGTTCGCGCGGCGCCGGCGGGCCGCGGCGAAACACAGGATCGCCAGCAGCACCGCGAACGGGCCCCAGAGGTACCGTTCCCAGCCGCTCGGCGACGCGAAGTTCGCCAGCGCGCCGAGCAGGACCAGCCCGCCCAGCACCCACGTGGCGACCCGCGCGAACCCGTCCGGCGGCACGCTGGTCAGCCCCGCCCGCCGCGCGAGCACGAGCGCGGCGACGGCCCACACGGCGACCGCGAACGCGCTGGACACCCGCAGGTCGGCGGGCAACTGGCCCGGATGGCTGCCGCCCCACGCCGCGCGGCCGAACGGCGCGCCCGCCGCCAGCGACAGCTGGAAGGCCACCATCACCAGGCAACCGGCGGTCGCGGCGAGCGCGGCCGGGCGGGAAGCAGACGTGGTCAACTGGGGCTCCTGTCCATGTCGTCCAGGGCGGCGAGGCTCTCGTCCGCCCACGCGATCGCGGCCTCGGCGGTGTGCCGGCCCGCGGCGATGGTGAGGCGCCAGAACGGCGCATCGGCCGAATACTGCGGCTCGCCGGCGACCTCGGCGGCGAGCCGGTCCATCTCCCGCAGCCGCCGCTCGGCATCGGCCCGGGTGGCGGCGATCAGCTCGCGGCAGGCGTCGACGCCGAGCGTCCGGCCGAAGAACAGCCGCAGCATCAGCCCGTTGCGCGGCGGCACCTCCTGGATCGGCTGGCCGAGCAGCTCGCGCAGCCGCCGCGCCCCGTCCGGCGTGACCGCGAACGTCGAGGAGCGGGCCCGCGCGCCGCCGGTGCGGGCCACCAGCCCGCGCGCCTCCAGGTCGTTCAGGGTCGGGTAGATCTGGCCGAAGCTCTCGCTCCAGAAGTGGCCCAGCACGTCGCGGATGGCCTCGCGCAACGCGTACCCGGTCATCGGCTCGACGCTGAGCGCGCCGAGCACCGCCATCTCGGTCTGACTCGACCGTGCCATCCCCGCACCCCCAAATGTATCTGCCAGATATATTGGGCCGTCCGGGAAGCCAAGGTCAAGTCCGGGCCGACGATCGTCAGCAACCGGATACATTGGTCGGCGTGACCGAGACGATCCGGCTGACCGGCTACGCCCACGGCGGCGGCTGCGCGTGCAAGATCCCGCCCGGCGAGCTCGAGGCGGTGGTCGCCGGCCTGGTCGGCAGCCAGGCCCCCGCCGGGCCCGGCGAACTCCTCGTAGGCCTGGACGACGGCGACGACGCCGCCGTCGTCTCGATCGCCAATGGCACCGCGGTCGTCGCGACCGCCGACTTCTTCACGCCGGTCGTCGACGACCCCTACGACTGGGGGCGCATCGCCGCGGCCAACGCCCTGTCCGACGTCTACGCGATGGGCGGCCGGCCGGTGGTGGCCGTGAACCTGCTCGCCTGGCCGCGGGAGGTCCTGCCGCTGACCCTGGCCGCGGAGGTACTGCGCGGAGGCCTCGACGTCGCCCGCGAGGCCGGCTGTCACGTGGCCGGCGGACACTCCGTCGACGACCCGGAGCCGAAGTACGGCATGGCGGTCACCGGCCTGGCCGACCCGGACCGCCTGCTGCGCAACGACCGCGGCCGCCCCGGCCTGCCGCTCACCCTGACCAAGCCGCTGGGCATCGGCGTGCTCAACAGCCGGCACAAGGCCACCGGCGAGCCGTTCCCGCACGCGGTGGCCGCCATGACCACGCTGAACCGCGACGCCTCCGAGGCCGCCCTGGCCGCCGGCGCCGAGTGCGCCACCGACGTCACCGGCTTCGGCCTGCTCGGCCACCTGCACAAGCTCGCCCGGGCCAGCGGCGTCACCGCCGTCGTCGACGCCGCCGCGGTCCCCTACCTGGACGGCGCCCGGCAGGCCCTCGCCGACGGCTTCGTGAGCGGCGGCACGCGGCGCAACCTGGACTGGGTCCGCCCCCACCTCGACCCGGGCCGCACCAGCGAGGACGAGCTGCTGCTGCTCGCCGACGCCCAGACCTCGGGCGGCCTCCTCGTCGCCGGCGAACTGCCCGGCCACCCCGTGATCGGCCACCTCGTCCCCGGCGCGGGGGTGACCCTGCAGGTCCGCTGACCAGCTCGTCCCCCGCCGCGGATCATCCGTTCGACCGATCCGGTGATGTGTATCACCACCTAAGATCATCACTTCACGGCGAGCAGCGGGGTCCAGGGGTGCGCAGACAGTACTCGGTACCGGAGCGCCTCGGCGGCCTCGGCGTCGCGGTCGCGGCGGCGGCGGTGGTCTGGCCGGCGGTCACCGCCGGCACCGGCCTCGGCCTGCCATGCCCGCTGCGCTGGGCCACCGGCATCCCCTGCCCGTTCTGCGGGCTGACCACCGCCGCGGTGGAGCTGACGCACGGCCGGCCACTGGCCTCGCTCAGCGCCAACCCCGCGGTCCTGGGCCTCGCGATCCTCACCGCCGTGACGGTCCCGCTCGTCCTGCTGCGGTGGCTCGGCCTGGTCTCCCTGCCGGTGCCGTGGTCCGCCACCACCCGCCGCCGGATCGGGCTGGCCGCGCTCACCGCCGCGGCGGCGAGCTGGGCGTTGCAGCTCCACCGGTTCGGACTCGTCTGAGCCGTCACCGTTCCCCCCACACCCCGAGGAGCGATATCCCTATGAACTACGCATCCTGGCCGCAGCGCGTCGGCGCCAGCCTCGTCGACGCCATCCCGATCTGGATTCTCATCGGCATCGGCATCGCCGTGGACGGTCCCGGCAGCGACGGCGGCCCGGGCCTCATCTACTTCCTCTTCACGCTGCTCGCCCTCGCGTTCGCTCTCTACAACCGCTCGTACCTCGGCGGCCAGGGCGCCAGCATCGGCAAGAAGGCCCTCGGCCTGAAGCTCATCGACGAGCAGACCGGCCGGCCGCTCGGCTTCGGCAAGGCGTTCGTGCGCGACATCTGCCACTTCGTGGACGGCATCATCTGCTACATCGGCTTCCTGTTCCCGCTCTGGGACGCCAAGCGTCAGACCATCGCCGACAAGATCGTCAAGACCCTGGTCGTCAAGGGCTGATCGGCCGCCGCTGCCGGCCGCTCAGTCCGCTGGGCGGCCGGCCAGCACGAACCCGGGCAACGAAAACCGGGTGGCGAGCCCGGACAGCAGGAACGTCCCGCCCCGCAGCTGCGGCCGCCAGCCGCTGGCGAGGGCCTGCTCGACGAGCGCCCGCACGTCGGCGGGGGTCGGGTGCGCCATGTCCGTCGCGCCCGCGCCCCACGGGCCGGGCGGGAGTACCGAGATCAGGTCGGCCTGCAGCGCCTGCCCACTCTTGCCGCCGCCCCAGACCCGGACCCGGACGGCCCGCTGCCAGTCGACGCCGGCCCGCGTCCAGCGGATGTCCGCGCGCCACATGAACTCACGGGGGCCGATCCGCAGGCGGCGCAGGCGCGGGCGCGGCATGTCAGGCGCTGCCGCGCTGGGGTTCGACGACGTACTTGGGGTCCTTGGTCGAGGCGACGCCGGCCTCGTAGATGCCGAAGCGGGTGGCCAGGGAGCCGGCCAGCAGGGCGGCGCCGGACAGGGCGGACACGACGCGGCTGCGGCGGCCCAGCAGGGCGCCCGCCGCGCCGGCCAGGTTCAGGGCGCGGGCGGCGTGCAGGAGGCGGGCCGCCTTGCCCGTCCGGTACGGCTCGCTCAGCAGGCCCAGGCCGGTCTCGATGCGGTGGGTGGCGGCCACCTCCAGGGCCACGCCGGTGACCGCCAGGGCGCGGGCCGGGCCACCCTCCGACGGCGGGGCGCCGATCAGGCCGACGGCGGCGCCGCTGGCCAGTGCGCTGCCGGCGAAGGCGAACGGCAGGTCGGCGCGGGCCTCGTGCCACGACGGGACGGCCGTGTCGGCGATCAGGACCGCCGTGTACGTGGCCAGGCCCGGCGCCAGTGCCGCGGCCCCCAGCCCGGCGGCGCGACCGGCGGCGTCCGTGAGGCGGCCGGCCGGGCCGTTCCAGCGGCGGGGGCGGATCTCGGCCGTGGCCGCGAGCCCGGCGGCGCCGCCGAACGCGGTGAGGAGCCAGGTGCCGACGGACATCGGCGAGGTCGGCTTGGCCACCCGCAGCATGTGGTGGAAGCGCTCGGGCCGGCCGAGGTCGTTGATCAGGAAGTAGGTGCTCGCCCCCAGCGCCCCGAGTGCGGCCAGGCGGGCGGCCCGCCGGGTGCGCGGGCGGCCCGTCAGGTCGGCACCGGCCGCGAGCAGCGCACTGCCGGCCGCCAGCCCCCCGGTGAACAGGTACGCGGGGATGTCGTGCCGCCACGCCGGCGCCTTGAGGATCGGGCGTCCGTAGTACGAGTCGCTCACTTGCGCCTTCCCAGGAAGGAGACGGCCACCGCCGCGGCCATGGTCAGGGCGGCCAGCCCGGCGCGCTTCCACATCTGCGGCAGGTCCCGGGTGGTGACGACCGGGGCCGGGGGCAGGCCGTAGACCTCCGGCTCGTCGAGCAGCAGGAAGAAGGCGCCCTGGCCGCCGACGCCGTCGGCGGGGTCGTGGCCGTACAGCCGCGCCTGGGGGTCGTCGAGGGCCTCGAGGCGGGCCTGGGCGCGCTCGCGCAGCTCGTCCAGCGGCCCGTACTGGATGGACTCGGTCGGGCAGGCGGTCGCGCAGGCCGGCCTCAGGCCGTCGCCGATGCGGTCGTAGCACAGCGTGCACTTCCAGGCGCGGCCGTCGCCCTCGCGGCGGTCGATGACGCCGTAGGGGCAGGCGGAGATGCAGTACCCGCAGCCGTTACAGATGTCGGCCTGCACGATCACGGTGTCGAACTCGGTGCGCATCAGCGAGCCGGTCGGGCACACGTCGAGGCACGCGGCGTGGGTGCAGTGCTTGCACACGTCGGAGGCCATGAGCCAGCGCATGTCGCCGTGGTCGCCGACGGGCTGCTCGATGAAGGCGACGTGCCGCCACGAGTTCGCGTCGAGCTGGCCGGTGTTGTCGAAGGACAGGCCGAGCAGGTCGAGGCCGTCGGCCGGCACGCCGTTCCACTCCTTGCAGGCGACCTCGCAGGCCTTGCAGCCGATGCACACGCTGGTGTCGGTGAAGAAGCCCATCCGCTGCGGTGCGCTCACACGCCGGCCCTCCGGTTGTAGTCCTCGACAAGGGCGCGCAGCGCGGCGCCGCGGGGGCGGCGGCCGGGGCGCACGTCGCAGGTGCCCACCTTGCTCTCCTGGATCAGCACGTTGGGGTCGAGCACGATGCCGACGAGGTCGTTGGCGGAGTCGCCGGTGGTGAGGCCGGCGCTGCCCCAGTGGTACGGCAGCCACACCTGGTGCACCGGCCGCCCGTCGATGCGCAACGGCCGCAGCCGCTTGGTGACCAGCACCCGCGCCTCGATGGCGGAGCGGCTCGTGATGACGTGCGCCCAGCCGAGGTGCTCCAGGCCCCGCTCCTGCGCCAGGGCCGGGGACACCTCGACGAACATCGCCGGCTGCAGCTCCGACAGGTAGTCCAGGGTGCGGCTCATCCCGCCCGCGGTGTGATGCTCGGTGAGCCGGCTGATGGTGAACACGAACGGGAACACGTCGCTCTGGGACGGGTTGGACGGGTTCTCCGAGCGCTGGTACCGCTTGCGGGTCGGGTTGACCTGCTGCGGGTACAGCGGGTTGCGCACCGGCGACTCGGCCGGCTCGTAGTGCGCCGGCATCGGCCCGTCGACCAGCCCGGACGGCACGAACAGCCAGCCCTTGCCGTCGCTCTGCATCACGAACGGATCGTCCCCGGCGATGCCCGCCGATCCGGACGTGCCCCGCTGCGGGCGGTATGACGGCGGCTTCGTCTTCTCGAAGTCGGGCACGTCCGGGCCGGTCCACTCGCCCTGCTCGGCGTCCCACCAGATGTAGCGCTTGCGCTCGCTCCAGGGGCGGCCGTCAGGGTCTGCCGAGGCGCGGTTGTACATGATCCGCCGGTTCATCGGCCACGCCCAGCCCCACTCCAGCCCGATCGGGTCGGATTCCGACGCGGGGGTACGGCGGGCCGCCTGGTTGACGCCGTCGGCGTAGACGCCGGAGTAGATCCAGCAGCCGCACGCCGTGGAACCGTCGTCCTTGAGGTGCATGAAGCCGGACAGCGGGTCGCCGGTGGAGACGTCGAAGCCGTTGATCTCGCGCAGTACGGCCTCCGCGGAAGGCTCCTCGTGGGGCCCGTGCGTGGGGTAGTCCCAGGCCAGGTCGCGCACCGCCCGGTCGCGGGGCAGCGGCGAGTCCGCCAGCCGGGCCTTGAGCATCCGGCCGAGGTGGTAGAAGAACCACAGCTCGGAGCGGCAGTCGCCCGGCGGCTCGACGGCCTTGTGCCGCCACTGCAGCAGCCGCTGGGTCTGGGTGAACGTGCCCTCCTTCTCCACGTGGGAGGCGGCCGGGAGCAGGAACACCTCGGTCTTGCAGGTCTCGGGCGAGATCTCGCCGGTCTCGATCTCGGGCCCGTCGCGCCAGAAGTTGGCGCTCTCGATCTCGTACAGGTCGCGCACCACGAGCCAGTCCAGCTGGGCCATGCCGAGCCGCTGGGCCCGGCCGTGCGCGGAGCCGACGGCCGGGTTCTGCCCGAGCAGGAAGTAGCCCTTCACCTTGCCGTCGAGCATGTTCAGGACGGTCTGGTAGGTGCCGTGGTCGCCGGTGAGCCGGGGCAGGTACCCGTAGCCGTAGTCGTTCGCGGCGGTGGCGGCGTCGCCGAAGTACGCCTTGAGCAGGCTGACGGCGAAGGCCCCCGCGTTGCCCCAGAAGCCTTTCTGCCCGGGGTTGCGGATCGAGTCGACCCAGTCGGCGAGCGTGTCGTGCTTGCCGGCCGACGGCATCGGCAGGTACCCCGGCAGCAGGTTGAACAGCGTCGGGATGTCGGTCGAGCCCTGGATGCTGGCGTGCCCGCGCAGCGCCATGATCCCGCCGCCGGGCCGCCCCATGTTGCCCAGCAGCAGCTGGATGATGGCCCCGGTGCGGATGTACTGCACCCCGACCGAGTGCTGCGTCCAGCCGACCGAGTACACCAGCGCGGTCGTGCGCTCCCGCCCGGAGTTGCGGGTCCAGGCCTCGCACACCCGCGCGAACTGCTCCGGCGGCACGCCGCACACTTCGTGGACCATTTCCGGGGTGTACCGCGAGAAGTGCCGCTTCAGGATCTGGTACACGCAGCGCGGGTGCTGCAGCGTCGGGTCCCGGTCGGCGGCGGCCGGCACGGAGGGCCCGTGCGACTCGTGCTGCATCGCCGCCGCGGTCTCCCGCGTCGCGTAGCCGTGCTCCGGGTGGTGATGATGCCCCTGGTAGCGCCACGACGACGGGTCGTAGGCGGCCTTGTCCGGGTCGAAGCCGGAGAACAGCCCCTCGAGGTCCTCGGTGTCGCGGAACTCCTCGCCGATGATCGTGGCCGCGTTGGTGTACGCGACGACGTACTCGCGGAAGTCCAGCTCGTTGCTCAGGATGTGGTTGACCACGCCCCCGAGGAACGCGATGTCCGACCCGGCGCGGATCGGCACGAACATGTCAGCGAGCGCGCTGGTGCGCGTGAACCGGGGGTCGATGTGGATGACCTTCGCCCCGCGGGCCTTGGCCTCCATCACCCACTGGAAGCCCACCGGGTGGGCCTCGGCCATGTTCGAGCCCTGGATCACGATGCAGTCAGCGTTGGCCAGATCCTGCTGGGATCCGGTGGCCCCGCCGCGACCGAAGCTGGTCCCCAGACCGGGGACGGTGGCGGAGTGTCAAATGCGCGCCTGGTTCTCGATCTGCAGCGCCCCGACCGCCGTGAACAGCTTCTTGATCAGGTAGTTCTCTTCGTTGTCCAGCGTCGCCCCGCCGAGGCTGGCGATGCCGAGCGTCCGGTTGAGCGGCGTGCCGTGCTCGTCGGTGTCCTGCCAGGTCTCCTCCCTGGCCTTGACCACCCGGTCGGCGATCATCTCCATCGCCGTGCCGAGGTCGAGCTCCTCCCAGGCGGTCGCGTAGGGCCGCCGGTACTTCACCTTCGTCACCCGCAGCGGGCTGGTCACGAGGCTCTTGCTGGCCGAGCCCTTCGGGCACAGCCGCCCGCGCGAGATCGGGCTGTCGGGGTCGCCCTCGATCTGGATGACCTTGCCATCCTTGACGAACACCCGCTGCCCGCACCCGACGGCGCAGTAGGGGCACACGGACCGGGCCACCGAGTCGGCCTGCGTCGTGCGGGCCCGCAGCTCATCGGTGCCCGGCGAGCGCACGGCCTCGCCCCGACCGGTCGGATCCGACCCGGTCAGCTGCCGATACACGGGCCACCGCCGCAGCCACTCCATGGTCAACACTGTAGCGCCCGCCCACGCTGGACGCGTGGCCAGCCAGGACGAACCGGCGTGGGTGGTGCTGCTGCCCGTGGTCCTTCGAGGCCCTGTCCTCCCGGCGGCATCGCGGTAAACGACGTGCTCCTGCACCGCCTGGACCGGTAGCGTGCCTGCTCATGGACCGGGTCGAGCAGATCAACGGGGTGGACGCGCTGGTGCTGGCGGACGAGGGGCCGGCATACGGCGCCGAGCTGAGCGCGGGCGACCTGGTGGGCGCCGCCCTCTCCCACGGCGTCGACCTGGTGGTGATCCCGGCCCACCGCCTCACGGACGACTTCTACGTGCTGCGCACCGGCGTGGCCGGCGACATCCTGCAGAAGCTGGTGAACTACCACCTCCGCCTGGCCGTGATCGGCGACATCTCCGCCCACGTGGCGGCCAGCACCGCCCTGCGCGACCTGATCCGCGAGTCCAACCGCGGCCGCAACGCCTGGTTCCTGCCGGACCGCGAGTCCCTGGCGGCCCGCCTGCCGTGAGTCCGGGCCACCCCCGCGCCGCCCCCGCGTCGCCGCGCATGGTCTTCGGCATCAGCGTGCGCCATTTGCCATGATGCGTTGTTTACGGGGCAGCAATTTCGCCCGAGCCCTGGGATAATCGAAACATGGGCGGGCAGCTGCAACTCTTCACCAAGACCGAGTTGGCTGCCATGCGCGACCGGACCAGGTCGCGTCGCTATTCTCCGGCTATGGAGCAGTTCCGCCGGGAACATGCGCGACATCGCGCCTGGGGATTGGCCAAACGGCACGCCGAGCGGCTGCGCCGCGCACACGCCGACAGCCCACCACCGGCCGACGACCGGCAGGACGACTCGGCGCCCGGACCGGCACCTGAGCAGTCCGGACATCCCGCGAGCGGCAGCACGGCGGACGATACTGATCCCGCGCCGCACGAGACGAACGACACCACAAAGCCCAGCCCTACATCGAAGCGTCGGGACGCACCCGCACCACCACCGCGAAGACCCGCCGATGCGCCAACACGCCCGGACAATAAACGGCCACCGACGCATTGCGGTCGTCCTTCAACAATGCCACGCACGCCCGTTCCTTCAAGCCCCAGAATAACGGCATCAGACAACCGCCCGCCGCCGATTCCCGACGTATCGCTGCGAGTTTGCGAGCGCGGCTGGCGCTCTCTACGCCGTCAGCGCATTGGACAGGCGACGTCGAAGCCCGCTGCGACCCCACCCTGCGCCATGTCCTGGAACCGCCGACCGACCCACGGCTCCCCGCCGATCGTCGGGCCGTCCCGCCGCACCCGGGCCTCCGCACCCCGACCCGGACCCGCCGGACCTCGCCGCACTGCTGTCCCGGTTGCCGCTGGAGCGCACCCTCGCATACGCGACCGAGGCCCACCTCCCGCTGCCCGTCGCCGCCAACGTGCTGCGCGCCCCTGGACGGCGCAGCACGAACCGCCCACGGCCGCTGCCGCAGCGGCCTTGTCTGAGACGGCCCGGCCTGGGATGCCATCGCTCATTCCCTGACCGCCTTGGCCGTCACCGGCGCTGGCGCGGGTCGACCTCGCCCCGATACCCGCTCGGGCAGCAGCATCCGCGGTGGACCCTCCGGCCCGCAGCGGCAATGAACAGCTCAACGTGCGTTCTTCCTTCGGCGCGTTCGCCGCTCTCGCCGGCCCGATCAGCCGCGGCTGCCAAACCGCAAGAAGGCGCGCCCTCATCTGTCTGGCGCGCCGCCGCATCGACGTCCTGTGCGCCACGCTCCGCGACAAGGTTGCCTACCAACCACGGCCGGTCCCAGCCCCTACCATCACCGCCATGATGGAACTGAGCCTCAACGACTTCGCCGCCGCGGTGGCCGCCAGAGCCGCATGGTGGCAGGAGGCGGGGGTCCAGTGGCAGCTCCATTACGGCCCTGCCCATGACAAATCGGCAGCCTGGGTCGACTGCACCACCGCCCACCGCGAGGCCCAACTGACCGTCTGGACCAGCGGCGAAGCCGAACTGGACGTCGGCGACGTCTCCACCGGTGCCATTACCAGCACTCACTACGAACTGAGCGACACCGCCGAACTCGCTGTGTGCCTCGACGACCTCACCGGCCAGCTCACGGCACCCACTGGTGGGGCTTGACAAAGCCTAGAAGGACACCCCCGCGCGGCAAGGAGGACCCGCATGGCCCGCCTGCCCCCGACCCGTTGCGGGCGCCGCGCTACCGCCGCGTCGTCGATCGAAAAAGCGGCGAGGTCTTCGGTAGATGGTTCCTCGACCAAGACGACCATCAGCACGGAGACCTCGCGGCGGCTGGGCTCCGGACGGCCTCGCAGCGGGATCAAGGCGACCATCCCGTCCAAGGCCGACCGGGACGCAAACCGTCGCAAGCTGGGGTCAACGGGCGGCCGGCCGCCGGCCTTCGACCCCGGACGCTGCCGGCAACGCCACGCCGTTGAGTGCGGCATCAACCGCCTCGAACGTCACCGTGCCGTGGTCACGCGATACGACTGCCGTGCGCTACCGGGCCAGTCTGCGCATCACCGCGATCAGCGAATGGCTGTGGTCGGGCAGGTCTGGTCGACGTTCCACACCTGCGGCAGGTCGCTGCCACAGAGGCAGCAGGCGAAATCGCCGTCCTTGACCACGTTCAGTTGCGCGCAGTCAGGGCAGCGGCGGAACACGAACTCGGAGGTGAACCCACCCGGATGGTCCAGCCCTGCCTGCTGCAGCGCCGCCGCTAACGCAGGCCAGCAGGGCGGGTCGGGGCAGTAGCCGGTGGACTGATTGCTGACCTCGCTGACCAACCATCCGCCCGGACGCTGCACCACAGCGATCTCTCCGGCGGCGCGCACTGTACCGCCGCCCGCGCAGGCCACGTGTTCGCTGCGGCGGGCCGCCAATCGCAGGACACCGTCGGTGTCGACCACGTAGGTGAACGGCTCTGCCAGCTCTCGCGCGTTCACGGAGGCCACCCAGACGGCGAGATCCTCCGCGGACCGGATCGACCGTCCCTCCGCACCTTGCAGCGCGATCGCAGCGATGTCGGCAGGACCTACGTACCGGTAACGTCGCTGCTCACCAGCCACCGCCCGACCGTAGCGCCTTTCTGCAAACACTGCCGGGCGCGCCTGCCCCGCCACGCCGCTCGTCGCGCCGCCTCGGTGGGGGCTGGGGTGCGGGGTGGTGGTCAGGTCGGCAGGGCCTGCAGCACGTAGCGCTCCTTCAGCCAGGGGATCAGCATGCGGTACGCGACGATGGTGTCCGGCTGGCCGTTGTCGTGCGACAGGATGATCGAACCCGGGCGGACCAGGGCCTGGACCTGCGCGATGACGCGGGCGATGTGGGCATTGTGGTTCTTGTCCCTGGTGTGGTCCCAGTCGCGGGGGTCGACGTCCCAGTAGATCGACTCCATGCCCAGCGACTTGGCCCTGGCGACCAGGTCGGGGGTGAAGTTGCCGCCGGGCGCGCGGAAGTACTTGATCGGGGCGTCGGGCACGGCGGCGTGGATGGCGTCGTTGGTGTGCTGCAGGTCCCAGTCGATGTAGCTCGGGTCGCGCTTGGCCAGGTCGAGCAGGTGCTGCCACGAGTGGTTGCACAGCGTGTGGCCGTCGGCGTAGATCTGGCGGACCAGGTCGGGCCGGTCGCGCACCCGGAAGCCGACCATGCAGAAGGTGGCCTTCACGCCGTTGTCGCGCAGGATCTTGAGCAGCGCCGGGGTGTTGATCGGGTCGGGGCCGTCGTCGAAGGTGAGCGCGACCTCGGTGCCGGACGTGCGGCTCACCGACCCCGCCGGGCCGTCGCCGGCCGGTCGGGTCGTGGAGCTCTCCGGGACGTTCGACGTCGCCGGGGACCCGCTCGACGGCGGCGAGTCCGACGCCGGCGGCGAGGCCGGGGCGGACCCGTCCGCGGACGGCGACGCGGAGGCCGGCGGCGAGGGCGACTGCGACGCCGGGACCGAGGCCGGGGTGCCGGCGGTCACGCCCGGCTGGGCGGTGACGCGCGGCTTGTCGCCGTTGCAGGCCACGATGCCGGAAAACACCATGATGGCCGCGGCCGCGAGTGCGATCCTTCGCCTGTAGCCGAGCACTTCGAAGCTCCCCAATCTTCGCGAACAACGCGAAGCCACGCTATCGGAACGGCGGCCCGTGAGGCAGCCCCCGCCCTGGATGGCGACGCTGCGTATAGGCCGGCGTCACAGCGAGGCCCGCCACTCCACAGTGGGACGCGTGACGGTGCCCGTCGAGTTGCTCCTACGCCGGGCGCGCGATCACATCGACCGGCAAACCACGCAACCCGGGCACGGTCGCGGCCGTGGTGTGCCCGATGCGCTGCCTGACCCGCCGGCGTATCGAGCTGGCCCAGGACCTGCTGCGTAGCGGGAACCTTACCGTCGCCGAGGTGTGCCCGGCCGCCGGCTTCACGAGCCCGGGCTCCTGCTCGGCGAAGTTCACCCGGATCGCCGGTGAGCGCCCCAGGTCGTACCGCACGCCTCACATCCCCGGGTGCCGGCTGTTCACGGCCGGGGTGACCCGCCGCGTCGAGGCTGCCGTGCGCGACGACAGCGGCAACCGGCTCGTGCTCGCCGAACCGCGGGAGTTCGCCGGCTGAGCTACTGTCCCCGCATGGGTCGTCGTCAAGACCACGCGGCGGTACTGCGCGAGCTCCCACCCCCCGAATGGCCCGCCTACCCGGGGCAGCGCAGTGGCGCCGACCTCGAACCGGTGCGGGCGGTCGCCGGCATGGCCGCCCCGGACGCGCTGATCGCGCCGGGCGACAAGTACCTCGTGCTGTGCGGCGTCACCGGCCTCGGCCGCCTGCCGGCCGAAGCCGACCCCGGCGTCGCCTGGATCGCGCGCGAGCACCGCGGGAAGGCGAGGATGCGATGAGGACGGTGCACACCGCCGATCTCACGGCGGGCGAGCGGGCGCAGGCGCGGGCCGTGGTCGATGCCGCGTTCGGGGGCCGGTTCGCCGACACCGACTGGGCGCACGCGCTGGGCGGCCTGCACGTGCTGGCCGAGGCCGGGCCGCGGATCGTCGCGCACGCCTCCGTCGTCCAGCGCGCCCTGCTCGTCGACGGCGTCGCGATGCGGGCGGGGTATGTGGAGGCTGTTGCCGTACACCCGGATCATCAGCGACTCGGGTATGCCACCGCCCTCATGGACGAGGTGGAGCGCATCATCCGGGCCGCCTACGACATCGGGGCGCTGTCGGCGTCGTCGGCCGGCGCGGGGCTCTACGCCCGGCGGGGCTGGCTGCGGTGGCCCGGCACGACCGCCGTGCTCACCCCCGACGGCCTGCGCCCGACCCCGGGCGACGACGGCTCCACGTACGTCCTGCCGGTCGTCACCACCCGCCTCGAAGGCGTCCTGGCCTGCGACTTCCGCTCGGGAGACAGCTGGTAGAAAAAATCTTGGGAGGCGATGTCGGATCGCGGCGGGGCCGTTCGAGGGACCGGTTGAAGGCACCCACGACCGGAAGGAAGCCCACCATGACCGCCACGCTCGTCACCCCCGAGATCCAGGCCAACCGCATCACCCGCTCGCTGCTGGGCTACGGCGTGCTGGCCGGCCCGTTCTACGTCGGTGTGAGCCTCGCCCAGGCCCTGACCCGCGAGGGCTTCGACCTGAGCCGGCACTCGTGGAGCCTGCTGGCCAACGGGTCCCTCGGCTGGCTGCAGATCACCAACTTCGTCCTCGCCGGCCTGATGGTCATCGCCGCCGCGGTGGGGCTGGCCCGGGCCGTGCCGTCGCGGTGGGCCCCGCTCCTGGTCGGCGCCTTCGGGACGGCGATGATCGCGGCGGGCGCGCTGCGGGCCGACCCGGCGCTAGGCTTCCCGGCGGGCACCCCGGACGGCCCGGGCACCGTGTCGTGGCACGGCATCGGCCACCTGACGGCGGGCGGGATCGGGTTCCTGTGCGTGATCGCGGCGACGTGGGTGCTGGCCCGGCACCAGCCGCGGGGCCTGGCCTGGTACTCGCGGATCTCCGGCGTCCTGTTCCTGGCCGGGTTCGTGGGGATCGCGTCGGGCAACCGGGCACCGGCGCTGACCCTGGGCTTCGTCGCCGGGGTGATCATCATCTTCACCTGGCTCGCCGTGATCTCCGTCCGGCTGTACCGCTCGCTGCCCTGCCGGTGACCGAATCAGCTCGGGCTTTGGTGTCCACGGGCGGTCAAGGCAAGGGCGGGGTCATGCGGAAGGCGTGCACGGTGACGGCGACAGGCACGGTGCCGGGAGTCCGGGGCGGGCGCGCCGCGGCGTGGAGGGCGTCGCCAAGGGCTTGAATCCCGCTGCGGTACCGCTCCCACTCCTCCGGCGCCACCCAGAGCTCGCCGTCCGTCGTCGCGCCGGCGTGCTCAGGGTCGCGGCGGGCCGCCCGCTCCCGCAGGCCCACGGCGAGGGCCTCGGCCAGGAACGGCGCGCCCTCGCGCTGATCGGACAGCGGGGAGCCGTGCACCGTGCGGTAGCGCCGCTCGTGCCCGCCCCGCCGGTTGCGCTCCTCGGCCAGCTCGACGAGGCCGGCGGCGGCCAGGCGGCGCAGGTGCTGGCTGGCCAGCGCGTGCGAGATCGACAGCTCGCGGGCCAGCTCGGCGGCGGACAGGGGGCCGGGCCATATGAGGTTGAGCATGCGCAGGCGCAGGGGGTGGGCGAGGGCGCGGAGGACATCGTCCGGCATCCCCCAAGCATATGATTGGTGGTATGGCCTGGACGACGGGGAGGGTCCTGCAGGACCGCAATGCGCGGCTGTACCTCGGCGGGGTCCTCGTCTCGGGCTTCGGCGACTCGGCGATGTCCCTGGCCGCCGGCGTGTGGATCAAGGCGCGGACCGGCTCCGACGCCCTGGCCGGGATCGTCGGGGCCGGCATGTGGCTGGCCCTGCTGCTCGGCCCGGTGCTGGGCGGCGTCGCCGACCGGACCGACCGGCGGCGGCTGCTGGTGGCGGTGAACCTGGCCCTGGCGGCGGTGATGGCGGCGGTCGCGCTGGGCCGCCTGTGGATGCTGTTCGCCGGCTTGGCCCTGGTCGGCGCCGGGGCCGTACTGGCCGGGGCGGCCGAGGCGGCGCTACTGCCGGCCGCGGTGCCGCAGGGCCTGCGCGGCGACTTCAACGGGCTGGTGCGCAGCGTCACCGAGGGCATGAAGCTCGTGGCACCGCCCGTGGGCGCCGCCCTGTTCACGGTGCTCGGCGGCGCCGCCGTCGCGCTGCTCAACGCGGGCACGTTCGTCGCGGCGGCCCTGGCCTTCGGCCTGCTGCGGGTGAACCCCGGGCCGCCCGCCCCGGCCGCCGCCCGGACGGCACCGACCACAGGGAACGCCGGGAGCACGCGGGAGCCGGCGCCGCCCGTCCCGGCGGAAGCCCCGGCCCCGCGGACCACAGCGCCGGCGCCGCCCACCCCGAAAGACGCCCAGGCTGCGGGGACCGCCGAGCCGACGCCGCCCACACCGGAAGACGTCCCTACGGCGCGAGAGCCGACGCCGCCTACACCGGCGGATGCCCGGATCGGGCGGACCACGACCGGCGCCGGGACCGTGCGGGAGTCCGCCATGCGACTGCTGCGGCGGGATCGGGCGCTGCGGGCTCTGGTGCCGGCCGCGGCCGCCGCCTTGGTCGCCTCCAGCCTGTCCAGCAGCGCCACGTTCGCCGTGCTCGATGAGGGCCTGCACCGCTCGCCCGCGTTCGCCGGCGTGCTCACCCCGGCCCAGGGCCTGGGCTCGGTCGCCTGCGGACTGCTCGCCGGCACCCTGCTGCGCCGCCTCGGCGAGCGCGGCTTCGCGGCGCTGGGCCTCGCGCTCTTCGCCGCCGGGGCAGCCGCCCGGGTGGCGCCGTGGACGGGGGTGGTGGTGGCCGGGGGCGTGCTCATCGGGCTCGGCCTGCCGGCGCCGCTCATCGCCGCGGTGACCGCGGTCCAGCGGGCCGTGCCCGGGCGCGCCCTGGGCCGGGCCGCGGCCACCGCCAACACGCTGATGTTCGCCCCGACCGGCCCGGCGCTGCTACTCGGCGGCGCCGCCGTCGCCCTGCTCGACTACCGGGTCCAGATCATCGCCGCGGCCGCCCTCGGCGGGCTCGCCGGCGCCCTGCTGCTGCGGCACCGACGCCGATGGGCCGGCGCGGAGCACACGGCGCAACCGCTCGTGCCAGAAGAGGCAGACCGGGCCGGCGCAGAGCGCACGACGCAGCCGCTCGTGCCAGAAGAGGCAGACCGGGCCGGCGCAGAGCGCACGACGCAGCCGCTCGTGCCGGAGGAGGTAGACGGGGCCGGCGCAGAGCGAGGCCGGCACAGCGATCCCCTCCTCCGCGGCGGCCGCCAGGATGCCGCGAACCCTCCGCCGGGCGGGCCGGCTACCGGCCGGCCGCCGCCCGCAGCAGGAACCCGCCGCCGTCGCGCCGGCCGACGGTGAGCGCGCAGCCGGCCGCGTCGAGCCGCTCGCGCAGCCCCGACAGGCCGTGGCCCGCCGAGCCGGAGACCGGCGCCTCCTCGGGCGCCGCGGCCAGTTCCGCGGTCGGGCCCCGGCCGTCGTCGCTGATCTCGATGGCGCCCCGGTCGAGGCGGATCCAGCAGTGCTTGGCCTCGCTGTGCCGCACGACGTTGGTCACGCCCTCGCGGACCACCCAGGCGAAGAGCTCCTGCCGCTCCGGGTCGACCTCCTCGCCGGTGACCGGCACGTCGGCCTCGATCCCGGCCGCGTCCAGGGCGCTGCGGGCCGAGGCGAGCTCGCCGGCCAGGGACATCTCCCGGTAGCCGGCCACGGCCGCCCGCACGTCGGCGAGGGCCTCCCGCACGAGCCGCTGGATGTCGGTCAGCTCGGCCTCGGCGCGCTCGGGGGCGAGCTGCACCAGCCGGGCGGCCAGCTCGCTTTTCACCGACACCACGGTGAGCGAGTGGCCGAGCAGGTCGTGCAGGTCGCGGGCGAAGCGGTTGCGCTCGGCGGCGATGGCCAGCCGGGTGATCTCCTCGCGGGCCTCGGCGAGCTGGGCGTTGCGCTGCAGGACCCGGGTCACGCCCCACACGGCCAGGGCGGCCACCATGATGGCGAAGGTCAGGTCGATGCCGTGGTCCCAGCCGGGCACGGTCCGCGGCAGCACGAACGCGGCGGCGGCGCAGCTCAGCACGACGCCCCAGGCGCCGGCCGTGGGGAGCGAGAAGACGGCGGTGACGGCGATGTAGACCAGCGAGGTGAGCCCCGACTCCCCGACGTCGACGGTGAGCACCGTGGCCAGCGCGACCAGCACGGCGAGGAGGGCCAGGGACCGGGCCAGGGCCGGGGTGCGGCCGGTGGCGCGCCGCTCGCTGCGGATCGCCATGAAGCCCAGCACGTAGATGACGCAGAACGCGATGGCGGCGGTCAGGCCGGTGATCCGCTGCCAGGTTTCGGGGCGGTGCCAGGCGTCGCCGATCGGGCCGGCCATGTAGAACAGCCACACCGCCGCCCACGCCCAGAAGAACCGGGACGCGGGACGGCGGTCGGACAGGCCGGGAGGCATCTCGAACACGGTAGCCGACCTCAGGCGCGCGCGGTGTCCACGCGGAATCGGCGCAGGGCGATGAGGGCCAGGGCGACGGTCCAGCCGGCCAGCACCAGGATCGCCTGGGTGTCGATGTGGCCGCCGTCCAGCGGGCTGCGGGCGACCTGACCGGTCCAGTAGGACGGGGTCAGCTTGGCGATGTACCGCAGCGTGTCCGGCATGAGGTCCACGGGCACCCACAGGCCACCGAAGGCGGCGAGGGTCAGGTTGAGCAACGCGGAGACCTGCTGGACGCTGTCGGGCTTGGCAAGGTACCCGATGACCACGCCCAGCGCCGCGAACGGCAGCGAGGACAGCCACGCCCCGACGAAGCACAGCACCCACTCGGCCGCGCTCAGCCGCACGTGCAGCCCGGCGGCCCCGACGGCGAACGTGATGATCACCGGCAGGACGCCGACGGCCAGGGCGAGCAGCACCTTGTTCAGCACGTAGGCGGCGGGCGAGAGCGGGGTCAGCCGCAGCGTGCGGTTCCAGCCGAGGCCGCGCTCCACGGCGATGGTGCCGCCGCTGGAGACGGCCGCGGTCATCGCGCCGAACAGCGCCATGCTGACCATGACGTACTTCTTCGCGTCCGCGTCCCCGCGGACCGACACGCCGCCAATGATGAGCAACAGCAGGGCCGGCATGAGGGTGGAGAAGATGACGACGCGCTTGTTGCGCAACAGGCGGACGGCTTCCAGCCGCATGTAGGACAGGTTCACTGGATGCTCCCGGCGGCGGTGAGGGCGATGAAGGCGTCTTCGAGGTTGCGGCTGGTGACCTCGATGTCGTGCGCGGAGGTCGCGGCCAGCAGCGCGCGCAGGGCGGCGTCGGAGTCGTCGCAGTGCAGCAGCACGGTCTCGCCGCGCGACTCGACGCGCTCGACGCCGGGCAGCGCGGCCAGGGCGGCGAGGTCGGCGCCGGGGATCGCGGCGCGGATGGTACGGCCCGACACGGCGGCCTTGATCTGGGCACCGCTGCCGTCGGCGATGATCCGCCCGGAGCGCAGCAGCACGATCCGGTCGGCGTAGTCGTCGGCCTCTTCGAGGTACTGCGTGGCGAAGAGCACCGTGCGGCCCCGGGCCGTCTCCTCGCGCATCGAGGCCCAGAAGGCCCGGCGCGTCTCCACGTCCATGCCGGTCGTGGGCTCGTCGAGGACGAGCAGGTCGGGGTTGACGACCAGCGCCATCGCGAAGCGGATCCGCTGCTGCTGGCCGCCGGAGAGCCCGGCGACGCGCTGGCGGGCGAACTCGGCGACGCCGGCCCGCTGCAGCACCTCCGCGACCGGGCGGGGGTTGCGCTGCAGGGCCGCGGCGAGGCGTACCGTCTCCTCGGCCGTCAGGTCCGGCAGGAGACCGCCGCTCTGCATGAGCGCGCCGACCGCGCCCTGGGCGATGGCCTTGGCCGGTGCGTCGCCGAACAGGCGCACCTCGCCGGCGTCGGGCCGCTGCAGCCCGAGCAGCATGTCGATCGTGGTCGACTTGCCCGCCCCGTTCGGGCCGAGCAGCGCGACGACCTCGCCCCGGCGGATCGTGAGGTCGAGCCCGTCCACGGCGGTGACCGCACCGAACCGCTTCGTGAGCCCGGTCAGCTGGACTGCTTCGTTGGTCATGCCGACAGCATCGCCCGGGATCGACGCCGATCGGGCTGCATCGCGTCACCCGCACCCCCATGACATCTGTCATGAGGGCGTTCGCTTGCCATGCCCGGCCCCCGTCGGCGACGTGACGCACCCTCATGACATCTGTCATGAAGGCGTGAGCTTGCCAGGCCCGGCTACCGTCGGCGGCGTGACGCGGCGACTGTGGCTGGTCGGCACGGCCGGGCTGACGGCCGGGGCCGTGGTGGCGACCGTGGCCCTGGCGCCCGAGGGCTCGGCCCCGCCGGGCCGGGCGCTGCAGTGGCTGCTGTTCGTGGGCTCCTCCGTGCACGTGGCGGCGACCGCGTGGTTCTTCACGGTGCCGCAGGTGCGCCGGCACGCTTGGCAGAGCCGGATGCGGTACGTCCACGTGCCCGCCGCCCTCGTGGTGCTCTGCGCCGCCGTCGCCGCGCTGCTGCCGGCCCGGCTGCTCGCCTGGCCGCTGCTGGGCTTCTTCGCCTGGCAGTTCTTCCACTTCCAGAAGCAGAACCTGGGCCTGGCCGCGCTCGCCGGGGTATCGCACGGGGCCGGCTCACTGCGCCCGGGCGAGCGGCGCGCCATCGTCGCCGCCGGCCTGGCGGGCACGGCCGCGCTGCTGGTCCGCCCGGAACTGCTGCAGCTGACCGTGGACACCCGCGTGCGCTGGCTGTTCCCGCTGGCCGGCGCCGCCTTCGCGGGCGCCGTGCTGGCCGGGATCTGGCTGTTCCTGCGCCGCCCCCGGCAGGCCCGGCCCGTGCCGTTCGCCGTCGTGTACGGCATCTCGCTGCTGTTCTTCGCGCCGGTGTTCGTCTTCGCCTCGCCCTATGCCGCGGTGGCGGGGCTGACGATCGCGCACGGGTACCAGTACCTGCTCATCGTCGGCCTGGTCGCGGGCGCCCGGACACCCTCGGCGGATCGGCTGGCGCCCGTGCTGGGGCTGGCCGCCTTCGTGAACATCGCGCTGCTGGGCGGCCTCGCGCTCAACGCGGCCTCGCACCTGCACGACGGCGGGCCGGTGGCGCGGGCGGTGTTCGGCGCCTACACCGGGCTGCTCATGGCCCACTTCGTGGTCGACGCGGGGTTGTGGCGCCTGCGTGACGCCTTCCCCCGCGCCTTCCTCACCGAACGCTTGCCCTACCTTCTGGCTGGTTCAGCCCCCGCCACAGCCGCCGGCGGCGCCTGAGGCAGGTGCGGCGATCGCGACGACCGCCACCACGGCCACGGTCAGGGCGACCACGGCCAGCAGGATGACGAGCCGGACGCGGCTGCGGCGGCGCGGCTCGACCGGCGCTTCCGCTTCGACCGGCGCTTCTTGGAGTGCCATGCGGCCGACGATAGCGGCCCCGCGCAAATATCCTGGGCGGCGTGATCGTCCCGGAGATCGTGCGCAGCAAGGCCCGGGCGGCCGGTGCGCAGGCGTGGCTGGCCGCGGTGCCCGGCCTGGTCGCCGGCCTGGAGTCGGACTGGGACATCCGGGTCGGCCGGGTGCTGGAGGGCGGCACCGAGGCCCTTGTCGCCGAGGCCGAGCTGGCCGGCGGCACCCCGGCCGTGCTCAAGCTGCACATCGACCGGCCCGGCGGGCACGCCCGGCACGAGGCCACGGTGCTGCGCCTGGCCGGCGGCGACGGCTGCGCCCGCCTGCTGCGCGCCGACGAGGCCCGCTCCGCGCTGCTGCTGGAGCGGCTGGGCCCGGCGCTGTCCGAGTTCGGCCTGCCGCTGCTCCGCCGCCTGGAGATCCTCGCCGACGCCGCCGCCCGCGGCGCGCCGCGGCCCACGACGACGAGCGGGCCACGCTGGTCCACGGCGACGTGCACCAGTGGAACGCGCTGCGGGCCCCCGGCGGCGGCTTCCGGCTCGTGGACCCGGACGGGCTGCTGGCGGAGGCGGAGTACGACCTGGGGGTCCTCATGCGCGAGGACCCCGAGGACCTCATGGCCGGCGACCCGCGCGCCCGCGCGCGCTGGCTGGCCGCCCGCACCGGCCGGGACGAGGCGGCGATCTGGGAGTGGGGCGTGGCCGAGCGAGTCTCGACCGGTCTGCTCCTGCACGAGGTCGGTCTGCAGCCGGTGGCCCGCGAGATGCTCGCCGCCGCCGACCGCATAGCGTTGCTGCCGTGAGCATCGTCAGCGTGCACGTCCGCCTGCGCCCGCGCGAGCTCGAGCACCTCCGCGAGCTGCTCGCCGCCACGCCGGCCGCCGCGTACGAGTACGCCTCGTCCCTGCGCGACGCGGGCCAGCGGGGCCTGGACGTCGACAAGGCCTGGGCCGCGCTGGACCGCCTGCTGACCCGCCGCGAGGCCCCGGTGGCCGTCTTCGGCGGCGGCGAGGCGCTGAGCACGCACGAGTGGGGCTACGACGCCCCGCGCCTGCTGGACCCGGGCTCGGTCGCCGAGGCCGCGCGCTTCCTGGCCGCCACCCCGTTCCCGTCCCTGGCCGGCGACGACGCGCTCGAGGTGCTGGACGCTTCCGGGGTGTACCCCGGGATCTGGGACGAGGACTGGGCGCTGGACTACCTGTCGTACCACTACGCCCGCCTCGCCGCCCTGTTCCGCGCGGCGGCCGCGGCCCGCGAGCCGATCCTCACCTGGACGGCCTGAGCTCCCCGGACGGGCGACCCCCGAACGATGGATCCGGTGCCGAAACGGCTACGGGCGGTAACGGCGGGCGGGACCATGGCAGAGTCCCGTCCCCCAAACGTTCGGAGCCTCGACGCCGATGCCCGCGAACCGGATGCGGCGCGCGGCGGAGCGCTCGCTGCGCCGGGACGCCGGCCGCCCACCGGCGCTGCTGGGCCCGGACGGCGCGCGCGTCGACCCCGCCACCCTGCTGGAGCGCCGCGGCGAGCGCCTGTGGCTGCTGACCTCCCCGGGCGCCGCCGACGCCGATCCCCTGGCCTGGCTGTCGCGGGTCGCGCGGCTGCGGGCGGCCGCCGACCCGGCCGTCGCCCAGCGCCCGGTGCTCGTCGACCTGCCCCGCCTCGCCGCCGACGGCCCGGTGACCACCGACGGGGTGCTGGCCGCCGTGACCGGCCCCGGCGCCCGGTCCAGGTCGGCCAATGCGAAGCCGCGCCGGGCCCGACCGGGCGAAACCGAGCACGGCTACCTGGTGCTGCTGGCCGGGCTGGACACGGCCGGCGGCGCGGTGCGGGCGGCCGTGGCCGGCCTCCCCGGCCCGCTGGCCCGGCTCGCCGCGGCCTCGACCGTCATCACGCTCTCCCACGCGGAGCCGGTCCCCGGTTTCCACGCCCCCGCCGTGGTGCTTGCCGCCCCCGGGGCCGGCAGCGGCCCGGACGCGGACCCGCACGCGCTGGCCGGGGAGGCGGCGTGGGAGGCGCTGGCGGGGCGGCTGCGCACCCAGCGGCCGTGGCCGGCCGGCCTGCTCTCGGCCGTGGTGACGGCCTGCACGACGGCGCCCGAGCAGCTGCGGTGGCGCATCATCGACGATCTCGCCGCGCTGCCCGACCGGCGGCTGCTGTTCCAGGCGGCGATGGCGGCCGGGGCGGCCGACGACGACGGGGTGCGCCGGGCCGCCCGCACCGAGATCGAGTCGCTCGCCGGGACCGCGGCGGGGGTCCGTGACGCCCGGTGGCTGGGGCGGCTGCTGGACGTGCTCGCGGTGCTCGACGCGGGGGCGCACCGGCCCGACGCCGACGCGCCCGCGCCCGACGCGGTACTGCTGCGGATGGCCGCGACCGGGCGCCCCGGCTCGGCGCCGCTGACCCTGCTGGCCCGCCGCGACCCGGGCGCCGCGATCGCCGCCGCGGAGCGGACCGCCGACCCGCTCGACCTGGACGCGGTGGCGCGGGCGGCCGGCGACCCGCAGGTGGCCCGGGCCGTGGTGCGGCGGGGCGGGGTGTACCCGCCGTGGGAGACGGCCCTGGTGTACCGCGCCCAGCTCGACCCGGCCGTGGCCAACGCCCTGCTGGCCGAGCCCGACCCCGTCGGCGGGCCGGCGCTCGCGGGCCGCTGGCGGGAGTTCCCGCTCACCCGCGGCAGCGCCCTCGGCCGGCTCCTCGACGACGTGCTGGCTCGCCCGTGGGTGTGGCCGGCGCACGCCGCGCCGCTGCTGCTCACGCTGTCGGGCGCGCGGCCGCCCGCGTCGCCGGTGCCGGTGCTCGCCGCCGCCCTGCCCCGCGCGGGGGCCGGTGCGATGGCGGCCGCCCTGGCCGTGCTCGCCGCCGGCCGGCTGGCCGGGCCCGACGTCACGCCGCCGCTCGCCACCACGGCGGTCGTCGCCGCCGTCGCCGTGGCCGGCCTCTGCGTGACCCTCCGCCTCCACCAGTGGCGCGCCGCCACGAGCGTGTCCACGGCGCCCGATGCTGCTGCGTCGCCCGATGCCTCCGCGGCGCGGGCGCCCCGCGCTTCCGGTCCGCCGACGCCGCTGCGCGCCCTCGCGGCGAGCGCCCGGAGGCGCGCCCTGCGGCGGCTTGCGGGCATCGCGACGGGCCCGATGGACGGGCGGCCGGTGCCGTTTCGCCGGGAGCACGTGCTCGCGGCCGTGGCCGGGCTCGGCGTACGGCCGATCCGGAGGCTGGCGCCGGGGCGGTTCGTGCTGGACGAGCCGCTGCGGCGGGCCTGCGTGCGGGCAGGGGTGCCCGAGGCCGAGATCACCCACCTGCTGCGCCTGCTCGCCGCCCGGTGGAGGCTGCGCGCCGCGGCGGTTCCCGTGCTCCCCGGGCAGGCGTTCCCCCCGGGCAGCGAGAGCCGGGCGCCGGCCGAGGGCTAAAACCGGTGGCCTGAAGTTGTGTCCGTAACTCGCCCAAGTGGATCGTCGAGGGCAGGGGAAGGCCTCGTCGAGGTTGGCGGCTAGACCGGGTCGAACACGAAGTAGGGGTGCTCGGCCTCGATGATCCGCACGGCGACGTCAAGGCCAACGAGCGCCAGGCTGATGGATTCCTCCTTCGAACGCTCCGCCCAGGCGCGGGTCAGCGTTATCTGACCGAACACGTAGTGGCCCTCGGTCATCTGCACAATGCCGAGGGCGTACGGCAGGAAGGGCTCCCAGAACGCGTACGGGGCGCGATGCAGCACCGACGAGCTGTAGATCGAGCCGGTCCCGGCCCCGTCTTCCCAGCCGAGGTCCTTGGACAGGCAGGAGGGGCACAGCCAACGAGGGTGCCACACGACCTCACCGCACTGGTGGCAGCGCTGGTGGCGGAACCGGCCTTCCCGCAAGCCGGCCCAGAACGGCGCGGCCTCCGGGGAGTATCGGGCGACGACGCGGGAGTCGTCCTCAGAACGCATGTCAGGCTCCAATGCTCAACGCGACAGCAGGGTGACGTGGTGGCAGGCCATCATGCCGCCGACCGCGTGGGTCAGCGCGATGCCCGGGTGCTGCACCTGCAGGCCGAGCGCCTCGCCCCGGAGCTGGCGAACCGCCTCGATGATCGGGTCCATGCCACAGCTGATGCCCGGCTGCCCGAAGGAGAGCCACCCGCCGTTGGTGTTCCAGGGCAGGTCGCCGCCGGGGCGCAGCCGGCCGGAGCGCACGAGTGCGGGCGCCTGACCCTTTTCGCAGAAGCCGAAGTCCTCCATGAAGATCATGGCCATGTGCGTGAAGTTGTTTCCGCACTGCACCATCCCGACGTCGGACGCGGTGATCCCCGCCATCTCGTAGGCGCGCCGCGAGGCGTGGCGTGCTCCGGTATGGGTCAGGTTCGGCAGCGGCCCGAGGTCGTGTGGCGAGGAGCGCAGCGCCATGCGGTCGGTCGCGTACTCGTGCGTGTTCATGCCGCCGAAGCCGAGGATGCGCACGGGCTTGTCGGTCAGGTCGGCCGCGCGCTCGGCACTCGTCACGAGCAGCGCGCCGCCGGTGCCCTGCGGGCCCCAGATCGCGGAGTTCCACAGCCTGATCGGGTCGGCGATCATCCGCGACCGGAGCACGGTGTCGATCGTGATCTCGCCCTTGGGGCCTTTCGCGGAGTACGGGTGGTGCACCGCCCACGCCTGATGGTCGACGGCCACCTGGGCGAGGTCCGCCTCCGTGACCCCGTACTCGTGCATGTACCGCGTGGCGCCCTGCGCGTAGATCGAGGGCACGGTCGGCCCGTACGGCAGCTCGAACTCGGGGTCGGAGTCGTAGCCGGCCGTCTTCTTGATGTGCGACGCGGACGAGCCGGGGTTGTCGGCGACGAGGATCAGCGCGTAGTCGATGATGCCCGCCGAGACGAAGGCCGACGCGTAGGCGAGGGTCGCGTTGACGCCCGCGCCGTGCGAGGTCACCTCCGAGGTGTACGCCGGAGTGATCTTGAGGTAGCTGCTGATGATGTTGTTCCACTGCGGGCGCAGGTCCATCGTGGGCGAGCGCCCCGTGAACACGCCGCCGATGAGGTCCCGGCTGATGCCCGTCTTCCTCACCAGGTCGAGGAAGGCATCGACGGCGAGCTCGGTCGTGTGCTTGGGATCGTCGTCGGTACCGTAGGCGTCGCCGTAGTTGGCGATCGCGACGTCCAGCCCCTTCATCGCGTGGTCCCCTCCGGCCGCGGCGGGCACGCCCGCAGCACGCCCGTGCTCCTGTCGATCGGCCATTCGACGAGCTTGTGCCGCTCGATCTCCCGTTTCGTGACCGAACGGGGCAGCTCGTCCACGAACACGAACTCGACCGGGGTCTTGAAGTACGCGAGCCGCTCCTTGCACCACTCGGCGAGGGCATCCGGGTCCGGGCTCGCCGCCCGGGAGCTCACGTATGCCCTGATGTCCTGCTCCCCGAGCTCGGCGGGGATGCCCACGACCGCCGCCTCGATCACGCTCGGGTGCTGCTCGATGACCTCCTCGACCTCGGCGACGGACACGTTCTCGCCGCGGCGGCGGATCCAGTGCGCCTGCCGGCCGACCACGTGCAGCCAGCCGTCCTCGTCGAGATAGGCGAGATCACCGGTGTGGATCCAGAAGTTGCGCCAGCGCTGCAGGGTCTCGGCCGGCCGGTTGTAGTAGCCGAGCGACATCGAGTACGGGAGGGCCGGCCGCAGCAGCAGTTCGCCGATCTCGCCGCTGGGCAGCGGCTCGTCGTGCTCCCCGGCGATACGCACCTCGGCCCACCCGCGGGGGCGGCCGGATGAGCCGGCCCTGGAGTCCGCCGGCGTGTTCGTGAACAGCATGGTGCCGGTCTCGGTCGACCCGTAGGTGCTGACGATCTTCGTGCCGAACCGCCGCTCGAACTCCTCCGCCGGCCCGCGGCCGATGGCGAGGCGGAGCGTGTGCTCGCGGTCACGGGGCGAGGGCTCGGCCTTGAGCAGGATCGACATCATGGTCGGCATGATCTCGCCGATGGTCGCGCCGAAGCCGTCGGCGATGTCCCAGAACCGGCTCGCGCTGAACCACTTCGGCAGCATCGTCGGGATGCCGCTGGCGAAGGGCCCGAGCAGGCCCATCTCCTGCCCGCCGCAGTGAAAGAGCTGGGTGGAGGACAGGTGCCGGTCGCCCGGCCGAGGGTCGTACACGGTCTTGTACCGCTCGATCGCGCACAGGTAGGAGAAGTGCGTCCGCATCGTCGCCTTGGGCAGGCCCGTCGTGCCGCCCGTGAAGAGGATGCAGGCCGTGTCGCTGGGCTCCGCGACGACGGGCAGCGCGGACGTGTCGGCGTCGAACAGCTCGTCGAACCCGAGGTCGCCCCAGGCCGGCCCGGTGTCGCGGATCCGCACGTGCAGCCTCGTGCCGCCCGCCGCGGTGACGGCGGGGATGCTCGCCACGGTCTGGACGTACTCGTCGCCGGCGATGAGCGCGATCGGGTCGCTCTCGCCGAGGGCGTGGGAGAGGTCGCGGGCGGCGAGCGAGGTGTTGAGCGGCACCGCGATCGCGCCGATCTTCATCGCCGCGATCCAGGTGAGCAGCTGCGGGGTGCCGTTGGGCAGGATCGTCGCGATGCGGTCCCCGCGCCGGATCCCGCGGGCGAGGAAGCCGCGGGCCAGCGCGTTGCTCTGCCGCTCGATGTCGCCGTAGGTGAGGGGCGCCTCCCCCGAGAAGCTCACCGCCTCCCGATCGCCGAGTCGCTCCGCCTGGGATGTCACGAGTTCGCCAAGAGTGCTCCACGGCGCACTCGCCGCGCCATTCGACATCACATCCAACGCAACCACCTTTCAGTCGAACGACCAGTTAGTCACTTCTTCGGGAGATACCATTTGCCGCATCGCGCCCGGCTGCGGATTCCGAGCGCGACGATGCGGCGGCGAACTACGGCGGGGGCCGGGCATGCCGACGCCCGGCATGCGAGGACGAGCCCCGAAGGCCGCCCCGTCCACCCGGACCTCCCTGACGGCCGCCCGCGGTGCGCTCCCGCAGTCATCCGGGACGGCGGCGGCCACGCCGTCCCGGACGACTCGCGCGCGGAGGCGGTCAGCGGGTGAAGGTCGCCGCGAACCAGCCGGAGGTGTCCGTGAGGTCCGACTGCTTGATCGATGCCCAGTCGTCGCGCCGCACGAGGCCCTTCGGGTCCTGGAGGGTGCCGGGGATGTTCGGCAGCACGCTCATCGCCTGCTGGTCCGAGTTCAGGATCGCCTGACCGTCCGCTCCCATGGCGAAGTCGAGCAGCAAGAGGCCGGCGTTGGGGTGTCCGCTCTTGGCCATGGCCACCGCGTAGAAGGTGAACGCGGTCGTGCCGCCGGGCGGGAGCTGGTAGTCGATGGGCGCGTCCTTGGCCTTCAGCAGCTGGACCGAGGCCGCGTTGCCCGTCGGCGAGGCGAGCAGCTCGCCGCTCGCGATCGACTGCGCGGTGACCGACATGGCGCTGTCGATGTGCGGCGCCTGCTTCGCCAGCTGCTTGAAGTAGTCGTCACCGAGCTCCTTGCGCAGGAAGAGGTACTCCGCCTGGTGCGCGGCGGCCGTCGGGACGTTCGGGATGCCGACGCGACCCTTGAACTTCGGCGTCAGCAGGTCTTCGTAGGTCGGCGGCCCGGACAGCAGCTTCGTGTTCCAGACCAGCACGTAGGGGTTCACGGAGATCGGCGCCAGGTCGACGCCGAGGTCCGCGGCGGGGTAACCCGCGGCGCCAGGACCGGCCGGCTTCGCCAGCAGGCCCTTCTGGTGCAGGCCGGTGAGGAAGTTGTAGTCGGAGTTGGACAGCAGCATGTCCACGTCGAGGCCCCGCCCGGCCGAGATCTCGGCGCCGAGCCGGGTCACCTGCTCGGAGGAGATGAGCTTCACCATGCTCACTTTGATCTTGGGGTACTTCTTCTCGAAAGCCGTCGCCAGCCTGCCCGCGACCTTGTCGTCCGCGGCCGACCAGACGGTGACCACGCCCTCCTGCTCGGCGGCCGCAACGACCGCATCCCAGCCGCCCTGCGTATCGGCGGTCTTCATCTCGCCGCGGCCACCGGAACAGGCCGACACGACCAGCACGGACAGCGCGGCCGCCGTGATCGATAACGCTCGCCGCAGAATCCCCCGACTCTCCCAGCCATTGCAGTTCCATATCCGTAACCCTCCATGGGCGCAGATCGGGGAAGGACTCGCAACACATGCGGCCCTTGCTAGCCAATGATAGTTACTACCTAGGTAGGTATCAATCGTCACGGCCTGGAGGCCGGCGGCCTATACCGCATCGTGACCGAGAGCCTCGGCCGTGACGACCGCCCAGCGCTCGAAGACGCCGAGCCCCTCGCCCACCGCGCCGGAGTCGACGAGGGCCCCGATCCGCTCCGGGCCGTAGCCCAGCCGGCCGAGCACCCGCCGGCCGTCCGCGCCCCGGTCGGGTGCCGGCCAGCCGGGCCGGTCGAGCGCCACGCTGCAGGCCGGCCGCGGCACAACCTGCCGCATCCGGCCGAACTTGGGGTGCTCGAACCGCCGCAGGATTCCCCGCCGGGACAGTTCGCCCTGCGTGGCAGCGTCATGCACGTCGGCCTCCGCCGGGTGGCCGTCGCGCGCGGTGGACGCCTCGACCGCGCAGCGCGATCCGGCCTGCAGGCGCACGGCGGTGCGCAACAGGCTGCCGCGCACGATCGAGCCGTTGCCGCGCCGCTGACGTCCCCGCAGCGCGACGAGGGTGCCGAAGGCGCCGAGGTAGCCGGTGGCGTAGTCGTTCACCGGGTACGGCACCTGGACGGGCGTGGCCCGCGCCCGGTCGTCCTGCATCCCCGACGCGGCCTGCGCGTTGTGCTCCCACCCCGCGCGCTCCTCCCACGGCCCGTCGTAGTCGAAGGCGTTGAGTTCGGTGACCACGAGGCCTGGGTGGCGCGCCACCAGCGTTCGCGCGTCAAGGCCGAATCCCGCGAGCTTGCCGCTGCGGAAGTTCTGCAGCACGACGTCGGCCCGGTCGATGAGCTTGCCGACGACCTCCACTCCCCCGTCCGTACGCAGGTCGACGATGATGCTCTCCTTGGTCCGGTTCACGTCGAACCACTGGAAGGGCGTGATCTCCCGGTCGGGGCTGTCCACCTTGACGACCTCGGCCCCCAGTTCGCCGAGGATGCGGCCGCAGGTCGGGCCGGCGAGCACGATGCAGAGGTCCACGACGCGAACGCCGTCGAGCGGGAGCGGCCCGGCCAGCGGCGCGCCGCGCCCGGCACCCGCGGTCGGAATCACGGTCACGGCCGGCCCGAGCGAGGACAGCCGGCCGGCGCCGGGGCCCGGCTTCGCGAGAATGCCACTTGCCACCAGGTGCGGCTCCGCGAGCGACTCCGCCCTGGTCCTGACGACGGTGCAGGCTCCGCCCGCGGCATTGATGTCGCGCTCCCATTCCCAGGAGTCGCCCCGCAGGAACAACTCGGCGAACCTGCCGCGCCACAGCGCTTCGGTCTCGCGGTCCGGCAGGACATCCAGGCCCGAGACGGCGTCGTCGACCCACTCCGGATGTCCCGCGACGCTCATCAGCGCGCGCACGAACTTCGGGTACAGGCCGTGCAGCTGCACGAAACGGCCGTCGCGGCAGCGGTAGATCTCCATCATCGGCAGGTGCGGCCGGGTCGCGCCATCCGGCATCGGCGGCGCGTCGAAGTCGACGAGCCTCCTGCTCAGCACGGTGGCCGCCGCCACGTCGAGGGGCACGGTGATCGCGACGCGGTCGCGGGCCTCACGCAACAGCGCGGCGACGACGTAGACCGCGCCGATCAGGGAGGCGTAGTGGCTCGCGACCGGCAGCGGGTCGACATGTGGCGGGGTGCCGCCGAGGCGGTTGATGCCGACCTCCGCGGCGATCTTCGCGTCGATGTCGTCGTCCTCCGCGGACCAGCCGGGATGCTCCGCCGTCAGCGAGGGCACGATGGCGCACACCACGATCGAGGGCCTCGTGGCGTGGATGCGCCCGGCCGGCCAGCCGGCCGACGCGACGGCGCCCGGCCTGGCGTCATCGAGTAGGACGTCGGCGCCGCGGAGCCGCCCGGCGAAGCCGGTTCCGGCGACGGCATCCAGGGTGACGGTCTCCACCGTCGCGCCGTGGTCGGCCAGCAGCGAGCAGAGGTAGTCACCGGCGAGGCTCGCCCCGACGCGAATGACCGTCACGTCGTCGAGCTCCCGCCCGCGCGCGCCGCCGTCATTCATTACTACCTCCGCTGATAGATACTCGACTGGGCCCAGAGGCCACTTCCGGCGCCAGGAACAATGGGCAGCTCATCCAGACTCCCTCCGCCTCTTACCCGGCCGTGGGCGCGATCACTACCAACTGGAAGAGTTAGCATGGCCACCATAGGTCCGCCCGACGAGCCGGTCAACGGTTCGGGGCGTAGAGAGGCGCCGCAGCCGAGGTCTCGGCACGCGAAGCGGCCCCTTCCCGCCGGCGCGAAGCGGGGAGCATGGCCGCCTGGGCCACGTCGCCGGACCAGCCGGCGGAACTGAACCGCCCCGGCCACGCCGAGCCGGGGCCCTACGCCGCCCCGCCACGGTCGTGCAGGAGGCTAACGGCGGGTCAGCAGGCGGGCGGCGGTGTTGCGGGCGGCCAGGGCCAGGCGGGTGCGGGGCACGATCAGAGCGGCGGAGCGGCCGGCGTGGCGCACCTTCGGGTCGGTCCGGGTGCGGTGCTCGGCCTCGTAGCGGCGCAGCGCGGCGCCGAGGTCCGAGGGCGCGCCGGACAGGGCCGTGGCCAGGGTGTGCGCGCCGGCCATGGCCAGGCTCGAGCCGTCGCCGAAGAGGGAGACGCAGGAGGCGGCGTCGCCGGCCAGGGTCACCCGGCCGCGGGTCCAGGCCGGTAGGTGCACGCGGCTGACGGCGTCGAAGTACAGCTCGGCGGTCTCCAGCCTTTCCAGCAGCTGCGGGGCGCGCCACCCCGCGCCCGCGTAGGCGTCGGCGACGAACCGGCGGTGGGCGGCCGTGTCGCGGTGGTCCATCCCGGGCACCGCCGCGCCGCGGAAGATGAGGGCGGCCAGGGCGTTGCCGCGGGCCGGGTGCACGGAGACCATGCGGCCCGGCTCGTTGTACATCAGCACGTCGCGCGGATCGTCCGACGGCCCGCCCAGGGGCAGGGTCGCGACCCAGACGCCCAGGTGGCGCACCACCTCGCGCTCGGGGGCGAAGGCCAGGCGGCGCACGGCCGAGTGCAGCCCGTCGGCGCCGACGACGAGGTCGAAGCGCTGCGGGGCGGCGCGGTCGAAGGTGACGCCGACGCCGGCGTCGTCGGGCTCCAGCGCGGTGACGGCGTCGTCGTAGCGGAAGTCGGCGTGGTCGCGGGCGGCGGCGAAGAGCACCGCGGCCAGGTCCGCGCGGGGGATCTCGACGGCGTCGGGGCTGGTCTGCATCGGCAGCCGGGCGATCGTGCGGCCGACCGCGTCGACGACCCGCATGGCGTCGGCGTGGGTGGCGTGCTCGCGCAGGGCCGCCAGCACGCCCATGGCGCGGGCCACGGGCAGGGCCGGGCCGCGGACGTCGACCGGGTTGCCGCTGGAGCGCACGCCGGCGGCGCGCTCGACGACGGTGACCCGCCAGCCGCCGCGGGCCAGGAAGTAGGCGGCGGTGGTGCCGGCCACGCCGGCGCCGGAGATGAGGACCGAAGGCGTCATGCCTCGACGATATTCGCACTGAGTGCAAGTTTGCAATGAGTGCCAGCTAACACTCAGTGCGATATGCTGCGGGCATGTCGTTGCGGGAGATGAAGCGGCAGCGCACGCGGCAGGCGCTGGTCGAGGCGGCGATCGAGCTGTTCGAGCGGGACGGGTACGAGCAGACGACGATCGCCGACATCGCCGCGGCGGCCGAGATCGGGACGCGGACGTTCTTCGGGTACTTCGCCACGAAGGAGGACCTGCTCTTCCCCGAGTCCGACGCGCGGGTGGCGGCGTCGCTCGCCGAGATCGCGGCCCGCGGGCCCGGCGACGGGCCGGTCGAGGTCCTGCTGCGCGCCCTGCACCGCGTCGGCGACGACAGCGACGACCTCACCGGCCGGCTGGCCGCGCTGCGGCTGCGCCTCATCCAGCAGGTGCCGGCGGTGCGCGGCAAGGCGCTGCAGATGCAGGTGGCGGCCCAGGCCGAGATCGCGCGGCACCTGGCCGCGGCGTTCCCCGACGAGCTCGACCACGTCACCTCTGCCGCGCTGGTCGGGGCCTTCGTCGGCGCGGTCACCGGGGCCCTCGCCGCCCTGCTGGAGCCCTCGATGCCGCAGGATCCCGCGGTGGTACAGCGGGAAGTCCAGCGAGCCACCGAAGTAGCGCTTCGCCCATGGCTCGCACACGATGTGCGACGACAGGGGTCGCGGACCCCGTAAACGTGGCCCATGCGAGGCGAACACGGGTCGGCCGGCGAGCGGCTGATGCAGCAGCAGGCGGGGACGGTACAGCGGGCCGAGCGCTTCTACGACCAGCAGGTCCTGTCCGCGCTCAACGACCGGATGATCGAGTTCATCGGGCGGCAGGAGATGATGTTCGTCGCCACCGCCGACGCGCTCGGGCATTGCGACTGCACGTTCCGGGCCGGGCCGCCGGGCTTCGTCGCCGTGCTGGCGCCGGACCGGGTGGCGTGGCCGGAGTACCGCGGCAACGGCGTCATGGCCAGCGTCGGCAACGTGGTCGAGAACCCCAACGTCGGGCTCATCTTCGTGGACTTCTTCCGCGACGTGATCGGCCTGCACGTCAACGGCCACGCGACCCTCGCCCCCGACGCCGAGATGCGCCGCGAGTTCCCGCACCTGCCGAGCGACCAGGTGCCCGGACGGCGAGCGGAGCGCTGGGTGAACGTGTTCGTGGAGGAGGCGTACATCCACTGCGCCAAGCACATCCCGAAACTGCGCAAGGTGACGGCCGAGGACCGTGCGTGGGGCACCGACGACACGCGCCGCAAGGGGGGCGACTTCTTCGGCGTCGCCGCCGGGACATTGGGTACGGTTGGGCGATGAACAGCTTCTTCGACAAGGTCAAACACCTGGCTGACGAGCACGACGAGAAGGTCGACCAGGCACTGGAAAAGGTTGGCGACGTCATCGACGAGCGCACCGGAGGCAAATACACCGAGCACATCGAGAAGGGTGTCGCCGCCGCCCAGGAATACACCGGCAAGAACGACACCCAGCCCTGACCCCCGCACCCGCAACCCCCGCGAGGCCTAGTCAACCCATGAACTAGCGCCGCCGGGGCACCAGCTGGACCAGCGCGGCGAGCAGCACCTCGAGCACGACCAGCGCGACCAGGCTCGCCTGGAAGCCGCCGGTGATGCTCGCCGCGTGGTAGAACGCGAACCCGATGAGCGCCACCCCGACCGCGTTGCCCGTCTGGTTCACCGTGGCCAGCACGCCCGACGCGGCGCCGGCGTGCTCGGGGGCCACGTTGGTCAGCGCCAGCGTGGTCAGCGGCGCGAGGGCCATGCCCATGCCGACGCCCTCCAGCGCCAGGCCCGGCAGCAGCCAGGCGATCGGGTGGGTCGCCGCCGCCGCCATCGCGGCCAGCCCGGCGGCCATCACCAGCGCGCCGGCCGTGACCGACTGCCGTCCCATCCGGGCTGCGATGCGGTGCGCGTTGGTCGAGGTGAGCAGGTAGCCGCCGCCGACCGCCATGAACACCGCCCCCGACTCGAGTGCCGACAGGCCCCGGCCGGACTGCAGGTACAGCGCCAGCACGAGAAAGAACGACGCCTGGCCCATCCAGAACGCCTGCACGGCGACGAGGGCGGTGCTGAACGCCTTGCGGCGGAACATGCTCAGGTCGACGAGCGGGCTCCTGCGGTACCGCTGATGGGCCACGAATCCGGCGAGAGCACGGCGGCCAGGCCGAGGCACAGCCACGTCCACAGCGGCCAGCCCAGCTCGCGGCCCTGAATGAGCGGCAGGACGAGGGCGACCAGGGCCGCCGTGACCAGGGCCGCGCCGGGCAGGTCGAGCCGGCTGCCGGTGCCCCGCGACTCGGGGATGGTCCGCAGCATGGCGAGCGCGGCCACCCCGATCGGCAGGTTGATGAGGAAGCACAGCCGCCAGTCGAGGCCGAACAGGTCGGCCTTGATGAGCACGCCGCCGACCACCTGGCCGAAGACGGCGCCGAGGCCCAGCGTGAGGCCGTAGCGCGCGAACGCCTTCGGCTGCGCCGGCGCCGGCGCCGGCACCACGGTGCGCAGCACGGCCAGGGTCTGCGGCATGATCAGGGCGGCACCCACGCCCTGCAGCGCCCGCCCGGCGACGAGCGCCCAGGCGGCCGGCGCGACCCCGCAGAGCACCGAGGCCACCGTGAACAGCGTCAGGCCGGCCGCGAGCACCCGGCGGCGGCCGTAGATGTCGCCGAGCCGGCCGCCGGTGATGAGCCCGGTGGCGAGGGCCAGGCCGAAGCCGGCCACCACCCACTGCAGGGCGGACGGGCCGGCGCGCAGGTCGCGCTGGATCGCGGGCATCGCCACGTTGACGATGAAGAAGTCCAGCGCGGTCATGAACGTGACGGTGAGCAGGGCGGGCAGGACGCCGCGCGGGGCGCGGGGCGCGGCGCCGGCGCCGGTCGCCGCGGCGGTGATCGTCGGTGTCGTCATGGCCCAGGACGCTACGAAGCATCCCGGCCGGCGGAATCGGCATTGCTTAGGTAATGGTGACCGGCATGTAGGGTCGGTGGGTGCTCTTCGGCCGGACGGGGGAACAGGATCGGCTGCGCGCGCTCACCGAGGCGGCCCGCGACGGGTCCGGCGGCGCCCTGGTGCTGCGCGGCGGGCCCGGCATCGGCAAGACCGCACTGCTGGACTGGGCCGCCCGGCTGCCGGCCGCGCTGGTGCTGCGCGGCGGCGGCGTGGAGTTCGAGGCCGACCTGCCCTTCGCCGGGCTGAGCCAGCTGCTGCGCCCGGTGCTGGCCCACCTCGACCGGCTCCCGGCCCCGCAGAAGGCCGCGCTGTCCGGCGCCTTCGGTCTCGGGCCCGCCGGCGAGGCCGACCGGCTGCTGGTCGGCTTCGGGGTGCTCTCGCTGCTGGCCGAGGCGGCCGGGGACGGGCCGGTGCTGTGCCTCGTCGACGACGCGCAGTGGCTCGACTCCGTCTCCGCCGACGCGCTGCTGTTCGCCGCCCGCCGCCTCGCCGGCGAGGGGGTCGCGCTGGTGCTCGCCGCGCGCGACGGCGGGTTCGCCGCCCCCGGGCTGCCGGAGGCGCGGATGGAGGGGCTGGGCGACGACGACGCCGGGCGGCTGCTGGAGCCGGGCATGGATCCGGCCCTGCGCCAGCGGATCCTCACCGAGGCGCAGGGCAACCCGCTCGCCCTCATCGAGCTGCCGCGGGCCGGGCGGGCCGCGCTCGCCGCCGCCGCGGACCCGCTGCCGGAGCGCCTGCAGGCCGCCTTCCACGGGCAGGTCGAGCGGCTGCCGCCGGTGTCCTCGGCGGCGGCGGCCAGCAGCGCCGCGCGCGTGGCCGGCGCTTACCGTACGGAGGCGGAGTGGACGATCGGCGGCCGGACC
>NZ_JBFAZW010000065.1:60317-65664 GCF_040682015.1 Dactylosporangium sp. NPDC051485 | reverse complement strand
CGGTCCACGCGCAGCACCTGTTGGAGGATCCTGACGTGGTGATACAGGGCAACCGGGTGCTGCACCTGCGCTATCGGGGGCAGCGCGGCGACGGGCGCGGCGGCCCCGGCGGCGACCCGGGCGGCGAGCCAGCCGAGGCCGAGCCCGACCGGCAGGGCGGCCAGCATCGGCAGCAGGTGCTGCCAGACGGTGAGCCGCAGCGTCCGGCGGCGGGTCGCGCCACGCAGCTTCAGCAGGGCGTAGTCGGGGCGGCGGTCCTGGGCGGTGTAGCGGCCGACGATGCCCAGCGCCAGCCCGCACAGCACCAGCGCCTGGACCCAGCCGGCGAGCACCCCGCGGCGGGTGGCGGCCCGGTCGGCGGCGACCCGGGCGAGCAGCTCGTCCGGCGGCCCGGTGAACTCCATGCCGGCCTCGCGCAGCGCATACCCGACGGCGGCGAGCCCGCCGTCGACGAGCGCGCGCGGCGCCTCGACGGCATAACCCGCGGCCGGGGCGTCGAGCAGGCCGGTGAAGGTGCCGATGGGGACGAAGACTGGATCGAGGGTCTCGTCGCCGCCGCGGATCCGGCCGGGCCCGAACAGCGGGTCGCCCCACCAGAGGCCGGCCGGGTCGAGCCGCTCGTACACGCCGGTGACCTTCAGCGTCAGGGCGGGCGCGCCCTCCGTGCGCTGGGCCTTGAGCGCGAGCGTGCCACCGGCCCGGACGCCGAGCGCCTTGGCCGCGGCCGCGCTCACCACCGCCTCCCCGGGCGCGGCCGGGCAGGCGCCGTCGATGTGCATGTTGGCGCAGGCGTTGTCGCGGTACGCCACCGGCACCGACCGCCCGATCCCGCTCGCGGTGCCGAGGGCCTGCGTGAGCCCAAGCGTGACCGGGGACCCGGCCGGGCCGAGCACCTGCTCGACCGCGCCCCGGAACTCCGCCAGCGCCGCGGCGGGGTCGCCCCCGCTGGTCACCGGCCGGTGCACGGAGAGCAGCCGCTGCCCGGCGGGCGCGTCGGCGAGGTCGGCGGCGGTGGTGCGCACGGCGGCCCCGGCGTCGAACAGCGGCCCGGCGGCGGCGACCGCCACAAGCAGCGCGGCCAGCGCGAACACCGCCAGCCCCTGGGCCCCTCGCCGGCGCAGCGCGCCGATTACCAGCCGGATCATCCGCGCCTCTCCCGTCACGGTCGCGTGCCGGGAGACTACCGTGCAACGACAGAGAGCGCTCTCCCCATTCGGTCAGACCTTTTCCGGGTCCGGTGGCGGTTCAGTCCTGGGCAGCGCTGACACGGTGGCGGATGGCCGGGCCGATCGCGAGCAGCCCGACGGCGGCGAGCAGGCCGACCGCGCCGACGGTGAACCACAGCGCCCCGACGCCCGCGGTGAGCAGCCGGCTGCCGGCCAGCGGGGCGATGACCGAGGCGGCCGCCCACGCGAAGCCGTTCAGCCCGTTGTAGCGCCCGCGCAGGTGGGCCGGGGCCAGGGCGGCCACGATCGCCCCGCCGATCCCGGCGGTGATGATCTCACCGGCGGTCCACAGGACGATGGTGAGCGCGAGCCCCCACGCCGTCGTCACGAACGCGGTCGCCGCGAAGCCGACCCCCATGACCGCCAGGCCGAGCGCCATCACCCGCGGCGGGTCGAAGCGGCCGAGCCACGCGGACACGACGGGCTGCAACGCCACGATGAGCACGCCGTTGAGCGCCATCGCCATGCCGAACTCGCTCGGGTCCAGCCCGGCGGCGCCCGTCATGGCCACCGGCAGCATGGTCACGGTCTGCAGGTAGACCAGCGCCTGCCCCAGCGTGACCGCGGTGAACGCCACCATGGTGCGGTCGCGCAGCACCGCGAGAAACCCGCCCGTCTCCCCCGCCCCGCCCTGCGGCCTGGTCTCCGGCACGGCCCGCCAGACCAGAACCGCGAACGCCGCGCAGGTCACCGCGTCGGCCCAGAACAGCCAGGAGAACCCGAGCCGGGCCAGCCAGCCGCCGGCCACCATGGCCACCGCGTAGCCGAGGTTGACGGCCCAGAACAGCAGCCCGTAGGCCTTGGGCCGCAGCCGCGCCGGGACCAGGTCGGCCACCAGCGCGCTGGACGCCGGTCGGTAGGCGTCGATGAGCAGGCCGAGGACCAGCATGCCGGCCAGGATCGGGGCGAGCCCGGTGCTGTAGCCCAGGACGAGCATCACGGCGGCGGTGGCGACCATGCTGCCGCAGAGCGTGGCCCGGCGCCCGATGCGGTCGGCGAGCCAGCCGCCGGCCAGCTGCGAGACCACCGAGCCGACGCCGAACAGCGTCATCGCCAGCCCGGCGACCGCGACCGAGAAGCCGCGGGCCTGGGTGAGGTACACCCCGGTGAACGGCATGACCATCGTCCCGAGCCGGTTGACCAGCGTGCCGGACCACAGCGCCCAGAACGGTGTGGGCAGTTTGGTTTCCCGGCGTACCGCCGGGGTCTCAGCAATCCCCGTTGTCGTCACGCGCACAGCGTCGAAGATCGCTCCGGCCCGTGGCCAACGTCTTAGCGTAGGCTAAAACGTATGACGGTCACGTGGCTGCTCGGGCCCGACGACGTGGCCAGGATCCGGTTTGCGTATTCGCCGATGTGGGAGCTCGTGGCGAGCCTGCGCACGCTGGGCGACCCCGCCCGGCAGGCCATTCACCGCCCGTGGGTGGACGCGGTGCGGCCGCGGCTGGCCGGCGTCGGCGGGATGGAGGAGCTGCTGGCGCTGGTGCCGCCGGGCGGCTACATGCCCGACTTCCTCACCCCGCCGCCGGAGGCGCAGGCCCCGGCGTTCGCGGCCGAGCTGGAGCGCATCCGGGCCACGCCCCCGGCCACCGCCCTGGCCGAGGTGAGCATCGCCCGGCCGCGCGGCGCGCCGGCGCTGCGAGCGTTCCAGGACGACCCGGAGGCCGGGGTCGCGCGGGTCGCCGACACCCTGGCCCGTTACTGGGACGCGTGCCTGCGCGAGGACTGGCCACGGGTGCGGGCGCTGCTGGAGGCCGACGTGATCCGCCGGACCCGCACCCTGGCCGCCGGCGGGGCCCGGGCCCTGTTCGACTCGCTGCACCCGACGGTGACGTGGACCGGCGACCGGCTGATCATCGACCGCAAGCACCGCGAGATCCTGGAGCCGCAGGGCGAGGGCCTGGTCCTGGTGCCCAGCGCGTTCCACTGGCCGACGGTGGCGGTGATGTCGGCGCCGTACCGGCTCATGCTCGCCTATCCGGTGGCCGGCGTCGGCATCCTGTGGGAGGAGCAACCGCCGCCGGCCCCGGACGGCCTGGCCGCGCTGATCGGCCGCAACCGGGCCCGGATGCTGGTCGCGCTGGCCGAGCCGGCGACCACGACCGCCCTGGCCCGCCGGCTGTCGCTGACCACCGGCGCGGTGAGCCAGCACCTGGCAATCCTGCGCGGCGGCGGCCTGGCCGTCGGCCGGCGGGTCGGCAAGGAGGTGTACTACAGCCGCACCCCGACCGGCGACGCGCTGGCCCAGAGCGCGTCCTGAGCCGGTCAGGCGGCCCCGACCAGGACGTGGAACACCCCGGTGACGGTGAGCACCCGGGCCACGACGGCGCTGGGGTTGGCCACCTCGACGGCGACCCCGGCCTCCCGCCCGAGCCGCTGCGCCCGCACGGTACTCCGGTCGATCTCGCCAGCCAGCACGAGCGTGACCGCGTCGCCCGGCCCCCGGGCGGTCGTCACGGCGAGCAACGGTTCGTCGGTCCACATCGACGGCGTAGACCTCGCCGTGGCGGTCCCGCGGCATCTCCGGTGGCCGGTGGAAGACCCGGCGCGCGGAGTCGAGCCGGCCGGCGGTGAGCAGCGTGATCCGGTGGTGCTGGTGGACGAAGCGGCGGGTGCAGTACATGCCGAACCGGCGCGGCACGACGATCGAGTTCACGTAGGTCAGGCCCGCGTCCTCGCCGGCGACCTGGACCCGGGCTGGCTGCTGGGGCGCCGGTGACCACGGCGAGGTGGCCGCCCGGGCGCAGCGCTGCGGCGGCCGCAGTCACCCACTCGGCGGTGAAGTCGGCATAGGCGGCCGGGTCGACCTCGACGTAGCCGTCGACGACCTGGTCGTGGTCGCGGGCGTAGGTGCGCTGGTAGGCCGAGCGACGGTCGCCGTGGCCGAGCGCGTAGGGCGGGTCGGCCAGGATCAGGTCGATCGGCTCGCCGCACCGGGCGAGCACGTCGGCGGCGGCGCCGAGGACGAGTTCGAGTTGCGACGGGTCGCCGGGCAGCCACACGAACAACGCCCGCCGTGGCGTCTGCGTCGTGCCCTCGATCAGCCAGGTGGCCTCGCCGTCGCCCACCCGCTGGGCCCGGCGCGGCCGGCGTAGCGTCTACAGCGCCGAGCGGACCCGCCGCTTGTACTGTTCCTTGCCGTCCTGGATGCGCTTCCGACCGCGCGGGCGGTCGGCCGGCCCGGCCGCCTCGGCCCGCCGGTCGGTCAGGGTGTAGGTGCCGGTGTCCGGCGTCCGCAGCAAGTCGGCCTCGGTGCGCAGCTCGCCCATCACCGGACTCCCAGGTCGGCTAGGTGCGGGGCGAGGAAGTCCACCATGTCGTCCCAGCGCTGGGCCGGTTGTGGCCATCGGGCCGTCCGGTCCGGATCGGCCTCGCGGATCAGCCGGGCCCACAGGGCGGCGTCACGCGGGGTGTCGTCGGGCAGCATCGGGATGCCCGCGGCGGCGAGCACGTCGACCATGGCGAGGTTGAGCCGGAACCGGTGGCCGATGGTGACCTCGGCGAGCGCGTAGCACTGCGCGAGCAGCGGGTTGACCTGCGCGGCGCGCGCAAGCTCGGCCGGGGTGAGGAAGATGCACAGCACGCACGAGGCGCTTTTCCGAACTACGACGATAAGATGCGGACTGCACTACGGCCCTCGGCTCCTACGCCGAAATGAGTGATCAGGTTGCTCTGGGGCCGGTAGCTCGCTCCTGGCGTACTTGGTCGAGGAATGCGGTGTCAGATGCGAGGTCAGGGTTGCCGACTTGCTGGTCGAGGTCGACGACGCGTTCGAGTTCACTGATCGCTTGGTCGAGGTTGCCCTCCGCCCGGTTGATCGTCGCGATGTTGTACCGGGTGACGGCTTCGCCGGCGCGGTCGCCGACCTCCCGCAGGATGGGCAGCGCCTGCCCGTAGAAGGCCAGGGCCTGCTGCCGATCCCCGAGCCCGTTGTACACGGCGCCGATGTTGTTGAGGGTGATGGCTTCGCCGGCGCGGTCGCCGACCTCCCGCACGATGGACAGCGCCTGCCCGTAGAAGGCCAGGGCCCGCTGCCGATCCCCGAGGTTGTCATACACGAGGCCGATGTTGTTGAGGGTGGCGGCCTCGCCGGCACGGTCGCCGACCTCCCGCCGGATGGG
>NZ_JBFAZW010000065.1:0-60219 GCF_040682015.1 Dactylosporangium sp. NPDC051485 | reverse complement strand
GGCAGCGCCTGCCCGTAGAAGGCCAGGGCCTGCTGCCGATCCCCGAGCCCGTTGTACACGGCGCCGATATTGCTGAGGGTGGCGGCCTCGCCGGCGCGGTCGCCGACCTCCCGCCGAATGGGCAACGCCTGCCCGTAGAAGGCCAAGGCCCGCTGCCGATCCCCGAGGTTGTCATACACGAGGCCGATGTTGTTGAGGGTGGCGGCCTCGCCGGCACGGTCGCCGACCTCCCGCCGGATGGGCAGCGCCTGCCCGTAGAAGGCCAGGGCCTGCTGCCGATCCCCGAGCCCGTTGTACACGGCGCCGATATTGCTGAGGGTGGCGGCCTCGCCGGCGCGGTCGCCGACCTCCCGCCGAATGGGCAACGCCTGCCCGTAGAAGGCCAAGGCCCGCTGCCGATCCCCGAGCCCGTCATACACGGCGCCGATGCTGCTGAGGGTGACGGCCTCGTTGCCGCGGTCGCCGACCTCGCGATACAGGGCCAGGGCCTGCCCGTAGTCGGCCAGCGCCAACCGCGGCTGTCCGGTGGCGGTCCGGGCCCAGCCGCGGTCGTAGAACGCACCCGCATCCGGGCCAAGCGTCAGCGTGGCGCTGGCCAGCGCCACGACGTCCGCGAACCGGGACGTCCGCAACCACACCCGAGCCACCAGATCCCCGACAGACCGGGCGATCACCGGCTCCCGACCAGCCACCGCCAGCCGATGCACCTCCACCACCCGAGCGAGGGAGGTCATGATGGGGTTCCGGGTGGGGTGGGGTTGGTGAGCCAGATGGTGTTGAGGGAGCGCGCGGCGGCGGCGCAGGCTTGGACGTATTCGTCGTCGGTGATCAGGGGGCGGATGAGGGGACGTAGCACATTGGAGACGAAGTAGCGGGGTTGGCGGGTTTCGGGGTCGCTACCCGCTTCGAGTAGCCCGAGTTGGGTGGCGCGTTCGATGTGCCGGGCGGCGTCGGGGTGGTCGTGGACGGCGTGGACGGTTTCGGCGGGCACGGGGAGTTCGACCACGTTGAGCTTGGCGAGCATCTTCTGCAGTTCGGGGTCTTGGGAACCGAGGAGTTTCGTGGCGAGGATAGTCTCCCGGAATCGGTCGGCTGTGTGTTCGATGGCGGTGATGAGGCCGTCGATGTCGAGGGTGGGATCGGCAACGATCCGGTCGAGCCAGTCGAGCAGGCGGGGGTTGCCGGCTGCGGCTTCGATCGCGCGAGCCCGGATGCTGGGGTCGAGGGGCGAGCCGTAGCGCAGGTTCGGCAGGTTCGCGAGCTTCTTGGCCTGCTCGATGTCGGTAAGGGTTTCCAATGCCTCGGTGGTGATGCGTGTGCCGGCGGGCGTGGGGAACCGGTAGCGGCTGGTGATGATGACCCTGCTCGGGCTGCCCGTGTCACGGATGGCCGTGAGCAGGGCCGGGAGGATGCCGGCCATGTCGGCGGCGAGCACGTGACTGCCGTCGCGTTCGTCGAGGTTGCCGTCCTCGAAGTCGTCGAACACGAACAGGCAGGGTGTCTGCCCGAGCGGTCCGTCCACATCCAGCAGATACCGCAGCCTGACGGCGAGGGCGACCTGGTCGTTGCCGAGCACCTGGTCTGCCTCGGCCTGCTGCTCCATCGTCGGGAACCGGATCTTCGTGGTGAGTTCCCGGAACTTGATTAGGTCGACGCGGCCGTACCAGACGGCGCGCTGGTGGGTGGGCATGCGCTCCAGAAGCCGGGAGGCGAGGCTGCTTTTGCCGAGCCCGCCCATACCGTGCAGGACGAGGGCCTCGACCCCGCCGGTATCGCTGCCGGGGTCGTGTAGGGGTTGTTTGAGGGTGCGCAGGCAGCGTTGGATGACTCGGCGCCGACCGACGAATGCGGCGCGGGCGGCGACCCGGGACAGCTGGGTCTGCGGATCCAGGAATTCCTTGTCGGCGGCCCGGACCTGAATCCGTATCCGCCCTTTGGTGTTGAGGGGCGTGACCAGCGGGGCGAGCGGGGACCGGTCGGCGTAGACGCGCAGCAAGTGCCAGCTGCCACGCTGCTTCATGTACAGGTGCTGGCGAGCCTCGATGACGGCCTGGTCGAGCGCCACCCCGCCGGCGAGCGCCCGGTACAGTTCGGCGGCGAACTCGGTCGCGGAGACGTCACCGACCGGCAGCGCCCACCCCAGCACCGCGGGCGCGCCGGCACGGACCAGGCTTTCGCTCATCGACGGAAGCGCACCCCGGTCAGGGGCGTCGCCGGTGAGACAGCCGGAGACGAAGACCAGCCGGGGCCAGTACCCGGCCATGGCCTGAACGATCTGATCAGCGGTGGCGGTGGCGGGCCCGCCGAACTCGTTCTCCACCACAAAGGTCGGCTGCCCCGTTGCGGTGGTGGCGTGGCCGCTCAGATGCAGCACGTCGAAATATCCCTGGCCGTAGTCGCGGGTGAGGAACCGCAATCCTTCCAGGGTGCCGCTTTCCTCGACGACCAGATCGGTGCCGGTACGAGAGGTCGCGGCGAGGATGGCCGCTTCCTCGGCCTCGTAGTTGAGCACCGGCTCGACACCCTCCGGGGAGGTTGCCATGAACAGCACCCGCAGCGGCCGGTTCCCTGGCGTTATGGAAGCCTGCAGCGCCGCGCCGGTGCCGACGGCCCGGACCGGCAGCAGCGGCGCGGGGCCGGCGACGGTGAGGAACGAGCCGTCCTGGCACAGCAGCTCCCAGGGCAGATGCCGCAGCCGCTGCTCCGCGGTAATGCGCAAGGTGGCTCCGGGCGGCCGGCCCAGCATCGGGGTCATCCACCGCTGATCACCGTCGACGAACGCGGCCAGTTTCGCGCCGAGATCACGCAGCCGCGGCGAGCCGTACACCCGCTGGGCGATCGCGTCCCGGCTGTAGTCACGGTCCACCAGGTCGATCAGCTCGTCGACCGTGGCCCGGTCCAAGCCACGGGTCTGCGGCGCGGTCCCCTCCGTGGACAGGCGCACCTCACAGTAGCTGGAGGTCTGCTCGAAAATCTCAAGCTCGAACGTGTTCAGCTGGCTCACCGATCGTCTCCGGCCGTCAGCGCTGCGGCGTCTCGGCCTGCTGGAAGACAATCTCCAGCTGCTCCTGGCTGATGTCGGACAGGGCGATCGAGGTACCGTCGCTGAACAGGATCTTGACGGTGCCGCCATCCCGGCGGCGGGCATACCACCAGTCCCAGAGCGTCTTGGCCGTACCGACGCCGGAAAACACCAGCCCGATCACGGCGATCACGATCGCAGCGGACCGCTCGACCTCGACCGGCGAGACGCTGTCACCGGGCGCGGCGTTCGCGGTGAGCACGGCGTGCAGCTCCGCGGCCCACTGCGTGGCCTGCGCGCCAGAAACCTCAACTGTGGCAGTACCCATTGCCTAGCCTTCCTGGTCCTGAAGTTGTATGAGGAATGCCCGCATCGCTTGCAGCTCCGGATGTTCCGTTGACTCAGCCAGAGCGATCGCACGGCGCTGGATCTCGACAGCATCATCGGTGCGCGCCATCTGCGCGAACAGCACGGCCATGTTGAAGCTCGCCATCGCCTCAGCACTGCGATCGCCTACGGCGCGGACGAGCTCAAGAACCTCATGCAGCGCATCCACCGCCCCGGCCAGATCACCCTGCTGAAACCTGACGAACCCGATGTTGTTGAGCGTGGCGGCTTCGCCGGTGCGGTCGCCGACCTCCCGCCGGATGGGCAGCGCCTGCTGGTAGTAGGCCAGGGCCTGCTGCCGATCCCCGAGTTTGTCGTACACGGCGCCGATGTTGCTGAGGGTGACGGCCTCGCCGGTGCGGTCGCCGACCTCCCGCACGATGGGCAACGCCTGCCCGTAGAAGGCCAGGGCCTGCCGCCGATCCCCGAGCCCGTCATGCGCGGCGCCGATGTTGCTGAGGGTGAGGGCCTCGCCGGCGCGGTCGCCGACCTCCCGCACGATGGGCAACGCCTGCCCGTAGAAGGCCAGGGCCTGCCGCCGATCCCCGAGCCCGTCGTACACGGCGCCGATGTTGTTGAGGGTGGCGGCCTCGCCGGCGCGGTGGCCGACCTCCCGCCGGATGGGCAGCGCCTGCCCGTAGAAGGCCAGGGCCTGCCGCCGATCCCCGAGCCCGTCGTACACGAGGCCGAGGTTGCTGAGGGTAGCGGCCTCGCCGGCGCGGTCGCCGACCTCCCGCATGATGGGCAGCGCCTGCCCGTAGAAGGCCAGAGCCTGCCGCCGATCCCCGAGCCCGTCGTACACGAGGCCGAGGTTGCTGAGGGTAGCGGCCTCGCCGGCGCGGTCGCCGACCTCCCGCACGATGGACAGCGCCTGCCCGTAGAAGGCCAGGGCCCGCTGCCGATCCCCGAGCCCGTCATATACGGCCCCGATGCTGCTGAGGGTGGCGGCCTCGTTGCTGCGGTCGCCGACCTCGCGACACAGGGCCAGGGCCTGCCCGTAGTCGGCCAGCGCCAACCGAGGGTGTCCGGTGGCTCGCCGGGCCCAGCCGCGGTCGTAGAACGCGCCCGCATCCGAGCCGAGCGTCAGCGTGGCGCTGGCCAGCGCCACGACGTCCGCGAACCGGGACGTCCGCAGCCACACCCGAGCCACCAGATGCCCGACGGACCGGGCGATCACCGGTTCCCGACCAGCCACCGCCAGCCGATGCACCTCCACCGCCCGAGCGAAGGTGACTGCGGGCTGGCCTCGATTGAACGATTCCGGTCCCGCTGCCCCTGCATCGTCCATCAGGCCTAGCGCCTTCCCTGCCTCGGCTCTGCGACCAACGAAAAGCCCCACCCCGACCGCATCCACCCAAGCGGTGCGGCGGCTCGGTGAACCGCGAACGCCGCAGCCATTCACGTTTACACACGCGTCAATATCGAACAATCGCAAACCGGACACACGAACCAGAACACATAGCCCCGCACCACACACCGAACGGCCACCACATTCCTAACCGCCAAACCATTGGGCACAAGGAGAGCAGTCCACGCCATTCAGCGTGAGCGTGCGGCGCCAGTACCGCAGTCGCGCTGGCCGCAGCGGACCGACGCTTGCGCACCGTCACCCAAGCTCGTCGGACCAGAACCCCCATCACAGAGCCGTCGGCTCGACCTTGCGCAGCTCGAAGTGCTGCTGGAACGCTTGCCACTCGTCCTCGGTCGGCTCACGGTATTCCGCGGCCGGGCGGACGGCGCGGCGAGCATCGAGGAACGCCGGTTAGGGTTCGTACGTGGTGATCTTCCGTGAGGTCGGGGTGTGGCCGAATGGCGGCTTCGCCGACCGGCCGTGGTTGCCCGAGCCGGACGAGGACGCCTTCGCCGGCAGCGACGAGGCACCGGCGTCGTGCGGCGCCGAAGACCTGCAGTGGCCCTACGTCTAGCAGACCCTGGAGGCCCGATCAGGGCTGGCCTGATTGAGCGTCGCGGTGCGGGGAAGAGCGGTGCCGTGGACTCCGATGCACGGACCGGCGCGGCGATCGAGGAACACTGGCGGGCGTCGGAGGCCGACGAGGTCGAGGCGGAGCACGCCATCTACGCCGAGGACGCGATCCTGGACTACCCCCAGTCGGGTGAGCGGTTCCGGGGCCGCGCGACGATCGCCGCGCAGCGGGGCGGGCACCCGGCCCACCGGCACTTCACGGTGCTGCGGATCTCCGGCCACGGCCACCTGTGGGTGAGCGAATGCGTCATCACGTACGACGGCGCGCCCACCTACTCGGTGAGCATCATGGAGTTCGCCGGCGAGCAGGTGGTGCACGAGACCCAGTACTTCGCGGACCCGTTCGGCCCGCCGGCGTCGCGGGCCGCGCTCGCGGAGCGGATGCCCGGTTGAAGCGGGGGCGGATGCCCGGTTGAAGCGCAGCGCACCGCTGGCTCGCTTCCGCGCTTCGCGCGACCAGGGGCACAGCCACGACCGGGGCGGACGCCCAGCTGAACCCCGGCGGGGCTGTGGCAGCATGGCCGGATGGGACGACTCGACAGCCAGCGGGAGTACTGGGACACGGCCGGCACGACGAAGACGTTCGGGTACCCAATCGAGCTCGGGTGGCTGGACCAGGTGCCGCGCGACGCGCCCGTCCTCGACTACGGCTGCGGATACGGGCGGCTGACCGCCGAACTGACCGGCCAGGGGTTCACGGCGGTCGAGGGCGTCGACGTCTCCCCCGCCCTGGTCGGCCGCGCCCGCGACGAGCACCCCGGGCTGCGGTTCGCGGTCCTCGACGACCCGCCGCGGCTGCCGCACCCGGACGGCTCGTTCGCCGCGGCGCTGCTGTTCGCCGTGCTCACCTGCGTCCCGGGCGACGACGCCCAGCGGGGCCTGGTGGCCGAGCTTAGCCGGGTGCTGCGGCCCGGCGGGCTGCTCTACGTCAGCGACCTGCCGCTGCAGGACGATGAGCGCAACCGGGAGCGCTACGAGCGCTTCGCCGGCCGGCACGGCACGTACGGCGTGTTCGAGACCGACGACGGCGCCGTGCTGCGCCACCACACGGGCGAGTGGCTGCGCACGCTGTTCGAAGGGTTCGACACGGTCCGGGAGCGGGAGCTCGACGCGCGGACCATGAACGGGCGCCCGGTGCGGGCGGTCCAGCTGCTGCTGCGCACGAGGGTGCGCTGATCGAACAACTCCTTGGACACCGGGCTCACAGCTTGAACACCTTCGCCGGCTGATCCGAGACGAGGCTCGCGATGGTGTCCAGGGCCTCGTCCTCGTCGAGGCGGTGCTCGGCGACGAGCCCGGCCAGGAACCCGGCGTCGAGGCGGCGGGCCATGTCGTGGCGGGCCGGGATGGAGCAGAACGCCCGGGTGTCGTCGATGAACCCGGACAGGCGGCCGAAACCGGCGATCTCGGTGACCGCGGCCTGGAACGCGCGGATGGCGGCCGGATTGTCCAGGAACCACCACGGCGCCCCGGCGTACACCGACGGGTAGAACCCGGCGAGCGGGGCGATCTCGCGCGCGTACACGGCCGGGTCGACGGTGAACAGCACCAGGTGCAGGGCCGGGTGCGTGCCGTAGCGCTGCAGCAGCGGCCGCAGCGCGCGGGTGAACTCGGCGGCGACGGGGATGTCGTGGCCGGTGTCGGGGCCGAAGGCGCGATGGGTGGCGGGGTGGTGGTTGCGGTACACCCCGGGGTGGACGGTCATCACGAGGCCGTCGTCGCACGACATCCGGGCCATCTCCAGCACCATGTGGCGGCGCAACGCGGTCGCCTCGGCGGCGGTCGCCTCCCCGGCCAGCGCGGCGGCGTACACGCGGCCGGCCTCGGCGGGCGTCATGGGCTCGGCGGCGGCGTCGGCGTGCCCGTGGTCGGCGGAGACGGCGCCGTGCGCGGCGAAGTACCGCCGCCGCTGCTCCAGCGCGGCCACGTACCCGGCGTAGTGGCCCGTGTCGGTGTCCGCGGCCGCGCCGAGGCGCCGGATCGCGTCGGGCCAGCCGGGCCGGGCCGGCTCCAGGTACCGGTCCGGCCGGAACGTCGGCACGATCCGGGCGTCCACCTGCGGGTCGGCGGCCAGCGCGGCGTGCGCGGCCAGGTCGTCGGCCGGGTCGTCGGTGGTGGCGAGGAACCGGATGCCGAAGCGGCGCAGCAGAGCCCGCGGCCGGTAGGCGTCCTCGGCCAGCCGCTGCGCGATGTGGTCGTAGAGGGCGTCGGGGTCGCCGGTGCCGGGCCGCTCGGTGACGCCGAAGATGTCGTGCAGCTCGGACGCCAGCCAATACTGCACGGGTGTACCGCGAAAGGCCGGCCAGTGCGCGCAGAACGTCCGCCACACCTCCCGCGCCCGGCGCTCCGGCAGCGGTCCCTCCCCCACGCCGAGCCGATCCAGCGGTACCCCATGGGCGTGCAGGATCCGCGTGACGTAATGGTCGGGCTGGATGAACAGCGCGGCCGGATCGGTGAACGGGGCGTCGTCGCGCAGCATCGCCGGGTCGACGTGGCCGTGCGGGGAGATGATGGGCCGGTCCCGCACCGCCTCGTACAGCCGGCGCGCGATCGGCCGGACCGCCGCGTCGGGCGGCAGCAGCCGGTCGGGGTCGGGTCGCAGAGTCGCCACCCGTGCAGCTTCGACCGGCCGGGGCCCAGGCGCAATCGGTTGCCAGGTGTTGCTATGGTCTGGCAACCGATTGCCGGACCGACGGGGAGCGCGCGTGGCCGACGCGGACGGCGGGCGCAGGTCGCCGACCACCATCTACGACATCGCCCGCGAGCTCGGGGTGAGCCCGTCGACGGTGTCCCGGGCGCTGCACAAGCCGGGCCGTACCAGCGCGAAGACCGAGGCCCGCATCCGGGCCGCCGCGGAGGCGCTCGGCTACCGCATCAACCCGCTCGCCCGGGCGCTGCCGACCGGCCGGACCGGCACGCTGGGGCTGATCCTGTCCGACATCACCAACCCGGTGTGGTTCGAGCTGATCCGCGGCGCGGAGCGGGTCACCGCCGAGCACGGGCGCACCCTGGTCCTGGCCGAGTCGCAGGAGTCGCCGGACCTGGAGCGGCGCACCGCCGAGCGCCTGGTGCCGTCGGTCGACGGGTTCGTGCTCGTCGCCTCCCGGCTGCCCGACGCCGGCATCCGCGCCCTGGCCGCAAGCAAGCCCCTGGTGGTGGTCAACCGGTTGGTGTCCGGCGTCGACTGCCTGGTGCCGGACGTGGCGCCGGGGCTGCGGGCCGCCCTGGACCATCTGGCCGCGGCCGGGCACCGCGCGCTGGCGTTCCTGTCGGGCCCGGCCGCGTCGTGGATGAGCCGGACCCGCTGGGAGATCGCCTTCGAGGAGGCGCCGGCCCGCGGCCTGTCCATTGTGGAGATCGGGCCGGGCGCCCCGACGACCGCGGGCGGGCAGGCCGCGCTGCGGCGGGTCCTGGCCAGTGGGGCCAGCGCCGTGCTGGCCTACAACGACCTGATGGCGATCGGGCTGCTGCGGGCCTGCCGGGACGCCGGCGTTGCGGTGCCCGGCCGGCTGAGCATCGTCGGCTTCGACGACATCTTCGGCTCCGACTTCACCTCGCCGCCGATCGCCACGATCCGTTCGCCGCTGGGGGCGCTGGGCGGCGACGCGGTCCGGCGCCTCATCGGCGCGCGGGACGCCTCGCCGCCGCTGGCCACCGAGTTCGTGCCCCGCGGCTCCACCGCCCCGCCGGGGTACGGGCCCTGAATCGTCACCTTGCTATATGCCAGGTTGTCTCATAGTCTCCTAACATGACTATTCAAGGCGCGGTGCTGCGCGCGCCGAGCTATTTCGTGCTGGCCGCGCTCCTCGACGGCCCGCTGCACGGCTACGTCATCATCAAGCGGGTCGAGGCGCTCTCCGACGAGGCGGTGCGACTCGCGGCCGGCTCGCTCTACGCGGTGCTCGACCGGCTGGCCGAGGCCGGGCTGGTCGAGGTGGTCAGCGAGGAGATCGTCAACGGCCGGGCGCGCCGCTACTACGCGCTGACCCCGGACGGCGAGGACACCGTGCGGGCGGAGGCCGCCCGGCTCGCCGCCGCCGCGGACATCGTGACCAACCAGGCACTGCGCCGGCGCGTGCTCGGCACGACCGCGGTGCGGCCGGCATGAGCGACCCCCTCGCCCGGCGCTACGGGCTCTTGCTGCTGGCCTACCCGTCCGAGTACCGCGAACGGCGCGGCGACGAACTGCTCGGCACCGTGCTCGACGACGCGTCGCCGCAGCAGCGCTGGCCGAGCGGGCGCGAGGCGGTGAGCATCGTGGCGCAAGGGTTGCGCGCGCGGCTCGGCGCCGCCCGGTGCCGCACGCCCGGCGCGGTGTGGTCCGAGGGCCTGCAGATGGGTGCGCTGCTGCTGCTCGGCTTCGCGGTCGCCGGGCCCGTCGACGATCTCTTCCAGGGCGCGGGGTGGTCGGTCCGGACGGGCATCGTGGTGCTCCTCGCGCTGGCCGGAATCGTCGCGACGCTGCGGGCCCGGTGGATCGTCGCGCTGGCACTGACGGCCGCGGGCCTGACCGTGCTCCTGCTGGATCGGTGGCTGTCGTGGTGGTTCGGCGCGGCCGTGGTGGCGCTCGCCGTGCTGGCCGTCCGGTTCCGCTCGGCGCGCCGGGCGCGCTCGGCGGAGTGGCTGCTGGTGGCGCCCGCGGCGGTGGCGGTGGCGCAGCTGCCGGATCGGGTGGCGTTGCCGGTGGGCGTGGCGGTCATCGCGGGCTTCGTGCTCGTGTGCCTGATCGGGGTGGCGCTCGACCCGCGGATACCGATCGCGGGCGCCTGGCTGCTGGTGGCCATCGCGTTGGACAACACCGCCGGCTTCCGGCTGTACGGTGACATCCCGGACTCGGACACGCGGTTCGTCGTGCATCCGGCCCCGGTGTCCTACGTCCTGCTCGCCATGGTCGCCGGGCTGTTCCTCGCCGGCCATGTCAGGAGCCGTCAGCTGACCCGGCTGTAGTGGCTGCCTCACCAGTCGTGGACGGTGCCGTCGGCGAGCCTGTTGAAGGGCAGGTACGCCTGCGCGTACGGGTACTTGCCGGCCTCGTCGAGGTCCAGGTCCACCCCGATGCCGGGCTGCTCGCCGGGGTGCAGCAGCCCGTTGTCCCAGGTGAACGTCTGGCGGAACACGGCGTTGGTCTTCGCGCCGTGCGGCATGTACTCCTGGATGCCGAAGTTGTGGATGGCCAGCCCGAGGTGCAGGGCGGCGGCCATGCCGACCGGCGAGATGTCGGTCGGGCCGTGCATCCCGGACTTGATCTGGTACTGCGCGGCGAAGTCGAGGACCCGGCGCAGGTGCGTGATCCCGCCGGTGTGCGTGACCGCGGAACGCACGTAGTCGATGAGCTGCTCGCGGATGATCTGCTGGTAGTCCCACACCGTGTTGAAGACCTCCCCGATCGCGAGCGGGGTGACGGTGTGCCGGCGGACCAGCCGCAGCGCCTCCTGGTTCTCCGCGGGCGTGCAGTCCTCGAGCCAGAACAGGTCGTACGGTTCGAGGGACCGGCCGAGCCGGGCCGCCTGGATCGGGGTGAGCCGGTGGTGGGCGTCGTGCAGCAGCGGCAGCTGCGGCCCGAACTCGTTGCGGACCGCCTCGAACACGGTCGGCAGGTGCCGCAGGTAGGAACGGGTGTCCCAGTCCTCCTCGGTCGGCAGGGCGCCGCGCTGGGCGGGCTCGTGGTCGTAGCGGACCCCGGCGTTGGCCTCGAACCGGGCGTTGGAGGCGATGCCGTAGATGTTGTCGAGCCCGGGCACCCCGGACTGGATGCGGATGGCCCGGAACCCCTGCTCCTGGTGCTCCCGGACGCTGTCGAACAGCTCCGGCAGCTCCTTGCCGGAGGCGTGGCCGTAGGCGAGCAGCCCGCTGCGGCAGGCCCCGCCGAGCAGCTGGTACAGCGGCATCCCGGCCGCCTTGGCCTTGATGTCCCACAGCGCCACGTCGACGGCGGCGATCGCGGCCATGGTGACCGGGCCCCGCCGCCAGTAGGCGCTGCGGTACAGGAACTGCCAGGTGTCCTCGATCCGCGCGGCGTCGCGGCCGAGCAGCAGCGGGACCACGTGGTCGCGCAGGTAGCTCACCACCGCCAGCTCCCGCCCGTTGAGGGTGGCGTCGCCGAGCCCGGTGAGCCCGTCGTCGGTCGTGAGCTTGAGCGTGACGAAGTTGCGGTCCGGACTGGTGACGATGACTTCGGCCCGCTCGATAATCATGCCGTCATCTGACCGTCTCCGTCCCGGCGTGTCAACCGGTTGCCAACGCCGCGCCGCCGACGGCCGGTCACGCGGGCGAGGTGACGCCGCGGCACACCCGCCCCGCGAATCATGGGCGCATGAGGAATCCCGAGCGGGAACGGGTCGCGTCGTTCGGGCGCGCCGAGGACGGCCTGAGCGCGTCGAGCCCCTGGTACCTGTGGGGCCCCTACCTTTCCGAGCGGGCCTGGGGCACCGTCCGCGAGGACTACAGCGAGGGCGGCACCGCCTGGGAGGCCTTCCCCCACGACCACGCGCGGTCCCGCGCGTACCGCTGGAACGAGGACGGCCTCGGCGGCATCAGCGACGCCGAGCAGCGGGCCTGCTTCGCCCTCGCCCTGTGGAACGGCGAGGACCCGATCCTCAAGGAGCGCATCTTCGGGCTCACCGGCAACGAGGGCAACCACGGCGAGGACGCCAAGGAATACTGGTGGTACCTCGACGCCCTGCCCAGCCACGCATGGCTGCGCTGGCGCTACCACTACCCGCAGCGCGAGTTCCCGTACGCCGACCTCGTCGCCGGCAACGCCGGCCGCTCCCGGGACGAGCCCGAGTACGAACTGCTCGACACCGGCGCCTTCGACGACGACCGGTACTGGATCGTCGAGGCCGACTACGCCAAGGCCGACCCGAACGACGTCCTGGTCCGCATCCGCGTCACCAACGCCGGACCGCAGCCGTCGACCATCCACCTGCTGCCGACGATCTGGTTCCGCAACACCTGGGCCTGGGGCGGCGACGGCGCCCGGCCCCGCCTCGCCGCGACCGGGCCGGACACGATCGGCGTCGAGCACGAGGGCCTCGGCCCGCTGGTCCTGCAGGCCGCGCCGGGGCCCGACGGGACGATGCCGGAGCAGCTGTACTGCGACAACGACACCAACGCCGAGCGGCTCTACGGCTCTCCGTCCGCCGTCGCCTACCCCAAGGACGGCATCAACGACCACGTCGTGCACGGCGCCGCGACCGTCAACCCGGCCATGGAGGGCACCAAGGCCGCGTTCTGGTACCGGCTCACCGTCCAGCCCGGCGAGACGGTCCACGTGTCGCTGCGCCTCGCGCCCGAGGCCGACCCGAAGGCGTTCGGCGCCGGCTTCAGCAAGATGCTCCGCCAGCGCAAGACCGAGGCCGACGCCTTCTACGCCGACCTCGCGCCCGAGGGCACCAGCGACGAGGACGCCCGCATCATGCGGCAGGGCTTCGCCGGCATGATCTGGGGCAAGCAGTTCTACCACTACGACGTCGACCGCTGGCTGGCCGGCGACCCGGGCCAGCCAGCCCCGCCGCCGGGCCGCCGCGGCGGGCGCAACGCCGGCTGGCGGCACCTCGACGCCTGCGACATCATGTCGATGCCCGACCCGTGGGAGTACCCCTGGTTCGCCGCCTGGGACTCCGCCTTCCACGCCGTCGCGCTGGCCCACCTCGACCCGGCCTTCGCGAAGTACCAGCTGATCCTGCTCTGCCGCGAATGGTTCCAGCACCCCAACGGGGCCATCCCGGCGTACGAGTGGGCCTTCGACGACCTCAACCCGCCCGTGCAGGCGTGGGCCGCGCTGCAGGTCTACGACATCGACGGGCGACGCGACCTCGCGTTCCTCACCCGGGTCTTCTCGAAGCTGGTGCTGAACTTCACGTGGTGGGTCAACCGCGAGGACGCCGAGGGCAACAACCTCTTCGAGGGCGGCTTCCTCGGCCTGGACAACATCGGCCCGATCGACCGCTCCCACCTGCCGCCCGGGTACACCCTGGAGCAGTCCGACGCCACGGCCTGGATGGCGTTCTACTGCCTCAACCTGCTGGAAATGGCCCGGGAGCTGGCCGCGCACAACCCGGCCCTGGACGACCTGGTGGTGAAGTTCCTCGAGCACTTCGCGCTCATCAGCGAGGCGATGCAGGGCAACGACCTGTGGGACGAGCAGGACGGCTTCTTCTACGACATGCTGCGCGGCCCCGACGGGTCCAGCACGCCGCTGCGGGTTCGCTCGATGGTCGGCGTCATCCCGCTCTTCGCCACCAAGGCCATGCGCGAGGAGGACTTCAACCGGGTGCGCCGGTTCAGCAAGAGCCTCGCCGAGATCCCCGAGGAGCAGGTGATCCCGGCCGGCGGCGACCGGTACGTCGCCGTCGGGGTGGCCGGGCGGGGCCGGGTGCGGCGCGTCCTGCCGCACCTGTTCGACGAGGAGAGCTTCCTGTCGCCGTACGGCCTGCGGGCCCTGTCCCGCTGGCATGCGGCCAACCCGTTCAGCGTGCAGCTGCCCGGCTGGACCGCCTCCGTCTCGTACGAGCCGGCCGAGTCGAGCAGCGGGATGTTCGGCGGCAACTCGAACTGGCGCGGTCCACTGTGGATGCCGCTGAACTACCTCGTGCTGCGCACCCTGGAGGACTACGACGCCAACCTCGGGGACTCGGTGAAGATCGAGTACCCGACCGGTTCGGGTGAGCACCGCAGCGCCGGGGAGATCGCGGAGGACCTGCGGCAGCGGCTGTTGTCGCTGTACCGGCGCGGTGGCGACGGGCGGCGCCCGGCCCACGGCTGGGTGGACCGGTTGCAGCACGACCCGCGCTGGCGGGACAACCTGCTGTTCTTCGAGTACTTCCACGGCGACAACGGCGCCGGGCTGGGTGCGATGCACCAGACCGGGTGGACCGGCCTGCTCGCCGAGCTGGTGGCCCGGCCCACGAAGCACCGGACCTGACCCGTTCCCGCTCGCCTGCAACGCCTTCAACCAGCGCTCGCCATCCGTCGGCGCTCGCTTTCGAGCAGCGCTCGCCCTCGGCCGACGCTCGCCATCCGCTGGCGCTCGCCTTCTACCAGCGCTCGCCTTCTACCAGCAGGAGCAGTGAGATGATCGCATTCGGCCGGCAGGTGTGCGGCGACCTCGACCAGGCCGCGGCCCGCGAATGGCTCGTCACCGACGGGCTCGGCGGGTACGCGATGGGCACGGTCGCCGGCCTGCGCACCCGCCGATACCACGGCCTGCTCGTCGTGGCGTCCCCCGGCGGCAGCTCCCGCATGCTCGGCTTGGCCGCCGTCGACCCCGTCGTCCGCATCGGCGACCGGGTCGTGCGCCTGGCCACCGACGAGTGGGCCGGCGGCGGCGTCGACCCGGCCGGGCACGTGCACCTGGCCGAGTTCGCGCTCATCGACGGCGTGCCCCGCTGGCGCTGGGACCTCGGCGACGTCGTCCTGCAGCGCGAGGTCGCGATGGCCCACGGCCGGCCCGCCGTCGGCGTCGTCTTCCGGCTCCTGCGCGCCCCCGGCCCGGTGACGCTCGACCTGACCCCGCTGTGCACCTGGCGTGACGCCCACGCCGAGCGGACCGCGTCCGGCACGCCCGGCGTGCGCCCGGTCGCCGGCGGGTTCGAGTTCGAGGACGCCTACCGGGTCGCCGGCCCGGGCTGGGTGCCCGGCGGCGACTGGTACCGCGGCGTCTACGCCCGCGACGAGGCCGCCCGCGGCCTGAACCCGGTCGAGAACCTCTTCGCCGCCGGGCGCTTCACGGCGGAGCTTGCTCCCGGCGGTACCGCGGAAATCACCGCCGCCGCGGCCCCGTTCGACGGCGTGCTGCCCGCCGCCACCGACCTCGTCGCCGAGGCGCGCCTGCGGGCCGCGGAACTCGCCGCGCAGGCCGGCGCGACCGACGACATCGGCCGGCAGCTGGCGATCGCGGCCGACCGGTTCGTCGTCGACACGCCGACCGGACCGTCGGCCGTGGCCGGGTACCCGTGGTTCGGCGAATGGTCCCGCGACCTCATGACGTCGTTCGAGGGGCTGCTGCTGTCCACGCACCGCTACGCCGAGGCCCGCGAGGTGCTGCGGCGGGCCGGCGCGACCATCTCCGAGGGCATGCTGGCCAACACCGCCGACACCGGCACCCTGGAGTACAACACCGCCGACGCCGCGCTGTGGTTCCTGCACGCCATCGGGCGCTACGTCCACGCCACCGCCGACCTGGACCTCGTCGCCGAGCTCGGCGAGTCCATGCAGGAGATCCTGTACCGCCACCGCGACGGCGCCCGCTACGGCATCGCCGCCGATCCCGCCGACGGGCTGCTCACCCAGGGTAAGCCGGGCTTCGCCCTCACCTGGATGGACGCGCGCATCGGCGGCCACCCGGTCACCGAGCGGCAGGGCAAGGCCGTCGAGATCAACGCGCTGTGGATCGAGGGCCTGTCCGTGACCGCCGAGCTGTGCAACCGCATCGGCAAGCGCAACGACTGGGCCGCCGCCGCGGAGCGGGCCACCGCCTCGTTCCGGCGCCGGTTCCCCCGCCCCGACGGCCGCGGCCTCTACGACGTGGTGGACGGTCCGGGCGGGGACGATCCCGCCGTACGACCGAACCAGCTCCTGGCCGCGTCGCTGCCGCACGGACCGCTGCGCGACCCCGGGATCGTCGAGACCTGCCGGGCGGCGCTGCTCACGTCGGTCGGACTGCGCTCCCTCGCCCCCGGCGAGCCGGGCTACACCGGACGGCACCGCGGCGGCCCGGCCGAACGCGACCGCGCCTACCACCAGGGCACCGTCTGGCCGTGGCTGATCGGCCCGTTCACCGACGCGGCCGTCAACGTCGGCGCCGACACCACCGGCCTGCTCGACGGCCTCGAGCTGCACCTGGCCGAATGGGGCCTCGGCTCGGTGTCGGAGACCACCGACGGCGACGCCCCGCACGCCGGCACCGGCTGCCCGTTCCAGGCCTGGTCCGTCGCCGAGCTGCTCCGCGCGCGCCAGGTCGTCGGCGCCCGCTGACCCTCGCTCAACTCACGCTTGCTGCTTGCGCGAGGCCCGTCACCGTCGGTGGCGCACCCCTGGCGGCTCGCAGGGCCCGTCCGGCCGTCTGCGCATGTGACGCCGCGGCGGCGTCACGACCGGGGCGTCCGGGGCAGCGGCACACCAAGGCCGGTGACCGTGCGCACACCCAGAGCGATCGGGTCCTGGCGGCCGAGGCCGTTCAACGCGACCCGGACCGCGACGTGGCCGTGGCCGAGGGCGGCACCCAGCCGCTCCACCGCCCACAGCAGCACGCCCAGCGCCGCGTCCGGGCCCTCGAGGTCGCCGCCGTCGACGGCGGCCACGATCCGTGCCCCGGCGGCCTCGGCGGTGCCGACCCACCCGCGGCCACGCCTACCGGCCCGGTCGGCGACCGCGGCCATGACGTCAGGGCCAAGGTCCTGCAGCCATTCGTGGACGGGGCGGCCGCGGCCGGAGCCGCGCAGCCGGGCCAGCACCGAGTCGAGGAACGCGTCGCCGGTCGGCTCACCGGACAGCTTGAGGCGGCCGTGCGCGTCGAGGTCGAGCCGGCCGAGCAGGCGCAGGTCGGTCAGCACTGCCGCGGCCAGCGCGGCTGGCAACGTGTCCCCCTCGATGGCGCGCCGGCCGTCGGGGTGATGACACAGCGCGAAGAGCTGGTCGGCCAGGCCGCACGCGCCGATCGGGCCGCCGCGGCCCAGCCTGCCGTGCCGCGACACGACGCCGAGGCCGGCGAGCATCTCGCGCAGCCGCGGCACATCGGCGGGGTCGGCGCACGCCGCGGCGATCAGCTGGCCGAGCGGCTCGGGCGCCAGCCGCAATGGCGCCGACCACCGGTGCTCCCATCGGGCCACGCCCTCGGCGACAACGGCCGCGGCGACGTACTCCCCCAGGTCGGCCCCACCGAACCCGCCGTCGTCCCAGCGGCTGGCCGGGCCCAGACGGTCGAGCAGGCCCGCAGCGCCGGCGGCGGACAGCAGATCCAGCACGTCGTCGAGGTCGCCGGCCCGCCGCAGCCGGGCCGCGTCGAGCTTGGCCTCGCGGCGCGCGGCCGTCTCCACGGCCCGGTGGAAGTCGGCGGCCCGCAGCGCATCGGCGAGGACCTCGGGCCCGGCGACCAGCCCGGCCGCCGGCGGGCCGTCGTCGGGCGCGTCGAGCGGATCGCCGAGCGCGGCCAGCCGGGCGGCGAGGGGCTCGTGGGTGCCGAGCGGGTCGGGCGGCCCGGCGGAGATCGGCCTGGCCGCCCGCGGTGAGCGGGCGAAGCGCTCCAGCAGCTCACCGGGCTCGTACGCGGACGTGCGGGCCCACCGCGCGTAGCTGGCCACGAGCAGCTCCCAGGTGGCGTGCAACGGCGCGAGATCCCGCAGGGCGGCGGCGAGGGCCCCGGGTCCGGCGGCGCGGGCGGCCGCGGCGTCGGCGGCCCGTTCGGCGCGGCGCAGCACCGGGCGGGCGACCGCCGAGTACAGCGCGGCGTAGCCCGCCAGCAGCAGGCCGCCTGGGCTGTCCTCGTCGACCTCGGCGATGGTGCGCCGCATGGCGGCGAGGCCGCGGTGGGCAACCCGGGCGGTGCCGGCGTCGTGGCCGAGCTCGTGAGCGAGGACCGCGCGGACGCGGTCGACCGGCCAGGCGGCAAGCAGCGGCGCGCCGACGTACAGGCGGCGCCGGCCGGGGAGCACACCCAGCGGGTCGGTGTCCGCCCACACGTACGCGTCGACCGCGGCGACCAGGCGGATCTCGTCTGGCGGGCGGGCGCCGACCACCTCGGCCAGCTCGCGGACCAGCCGCCACAGGCCGGGCGCGGCCGCCTCGTCGACGGGGTGGCCAGCGTCCGGCGGGCGGGCCCGCGCTATCACCGCGTGCGCGAGGGCCGCCAGCAACGCCACGGCGGCGAGGATCGAGATAGCGCCGCCGGCCTGCGCGTCCGCGTTGCCCGGGAACGCGACGAACAGCCACGCCGCCAGCCAGCCAAGACCGACCACCGCGGCGCCGCCGAGCAGGTAGAACCCGCCCAGCAGCGCCGCGGCCAAGACCGCCCCCGTCATCCGCCCAGGGTGCCAGCCCGGGTCAAACCCGGCGGGGCCGGGGCGCCGCCGGACCGCCCGCCGCCGCAGCGTCGACAAGCGCCCAGTGCACGTCATATATGCACCGGCCGATCTGAGCCGCTTCGGCGATCCAGGTGCTCACCCTGACTCTGCACTGGCCGATCTCGGCCGGTCTCCGTTGCAGCCTCGCCTATGTGCGAGAGGGGCCCGCAGGTCGCCGGCCGCGCTGGTCGATCGCGGCCGGTGCCAGCCCTTATGCAACAGCCGCTAAATCTCTTGCCGTCGACGCTCCACCGGGCCGTCGCGGTGCCGGCGGGCGAACGCAGTCCGGTACGCCGACGGCGTCATCCCGTGGCGCCTGGTGAGGTGCTGCCGCAACGATTCCGCGGTGCCGAGGCCGCTGCGCCGGGCGACCTGCTCGATCGGCAGGTCGGTGACCTCCAGCAGTTCCCGGGCCCGATCGATGCGCTGGTGCAGCAGCCACTGCAGCGGGCTGAGCCCGGTCTCCTTACGGAACCGGCGGGTCAGCGTCCGCGTGCTGGTCCGGGCGTGCGCCGCCAGGCCGGCCAGCGTGAGCTGCTCGGCGAGGCGTTGCAGCGCCCAGGCCCGGGTCTCGGCCAGCCAGGTGCCGCTCTCGGGCGGTAGCGGCGCCTCCACGAACTGCGGGTGCCCGCCCGGGCGGATCGGCGCGACGACGCCGAGCCGCGCCACCGCATTGGCAGCCGCAGCGCCGTAGTCGAGCCGAACGATGTGCAGGCAGAGGTCGAGTCCGGCGGCGAGCCCGGCCGAGGTGAGTATCGAACCGTCGTCGACGAACAGCACGTCCGGCTGAAGGTCGACCGCCGGGTACCGCTCGCGCATCTCCTGAGAGAACCGCCAGTACGTGGTCGCCGGGCGCCCGTCGAGCAGCCCGGCCTGGGCCAGGACGAAGGCGCCGGTACAGATCGAGGCGATGCGCGCTCCCCGCCCGGCCGCGCGACGCAGCACCTCCACCACGCGTGGATTCTCCGCCTCGCGCGCCCCGGTGCCGGTGACGATGACGGTGTCCGCGTCCTCGACCGGGTCGAGCCCGTCCCGGATCACCACGTCCAATCCGCCGTACGCCGGCACGACGCCCGGCTCCGGCGTGCAGGTCGTCACCTGATACCCCGGGCGGCCGTCCACCTGCACGGACGGGAACACGACCTCGGGGATCGCGAGGTCGAACGTGGTCACGGGTGGCACTGCGACGACGGCGATCCGATGCATGGCTCGATTCTAGGGAATCATGGCGTTCGAGCCACTACTCCACCCGTGCGACGGTCGGCAGAATTCGCACCGGGCCCGCCACTTCGGCCGGCCCGACCTGGAGAGGAAACCGATGTCGTTGCACGTGATCGCCGGCGCCGGAGGCACCGGCAGCCCCACCGCCCTACTGCTGGCCGACGCAGGCGAACGGGTCCGCCTGATCAGCCGGCGCGGCGGTGGGCCGGAGCACCCGCTCATCGAGCGGATCGCCGCGGACGCCACCGACGCCGACCGATTGACGGAACTGACCAGGGGCGCGGCAACCCTGATCAACACCGCTATGCCGCCGTACGACCGCTGGCCGGCCGAGTTCCCCGCGCTGGCCGCCGCGCTGCTCACGACGGCCGAGCGCACGGGTGCCGGGTACGTGATGATGGGCAACACCTACGGCTACGGCCGGGTCGACGGGCATTTCACCGAGGACCTGCCGATGGCCCCGGTCGCGGTCAAGGGTCAGGTCCGGGCGCAGATGTGGCTCGACGCCCTCGCCAGCCATGAGGCGGGGCGGGCCCGCGTCACCGAGGTGCGGGCCTCCGCTTTCCTCGGTGCGGGCGCCGGGTCGCTGTACAACTGGCTGGTGCCGGCGCCGGTGCTGGCCGGTCAGCCCGCGGCGTTCCCCGGCGACCTGGACGCACCGAAGACGTGGTCCTATCTCGGCGACGTGGCCCGGACCTTGACGACGGTCGCCCGGGACGACCGATCCTGGGGCCGGGCGTGGCACGTGCCGTCGACCGCCACCATCTCGGTGCGCGACCTGACCGGCAGGCTCGCGGAGCTGGCCGGCGTACCCACGCCACGACTGACGTCGATGTCCGTCGAGGACCTGACCGAGGCCGGGCGCCGCAACCCGATCATTGCCGAGGTGGTCGAGATGATGTACTCCCTCGTCAATCCGGATCTGCTGGACTCGGCGGTGACCGAGCAGATGTTCGGGTTGGTGGCCACCCCGCTGGACGACGTACTGCGCGAGACGGTGCAAGCGTTCCCACCCACGCCGTAGCCACAAGTACCCGGCCCTGTTCGACGCCATCCTTTCAGTGAGCCATGCCCCCTTCGGCGTCGGGCGAGCCGGTCACGCGGGCTGGCTGGTGGGGTTGCTGACCGGTCAGTCGCGCTGCGCCTGGAGTTCGGCGAGGAGGCCGTCTCGGTCGGTGAGCAGGGAGCCGAGGATGCTGCGGCTCACCGCGAGCAGTTCGGCAACCTGCGGGGTGCTCAGCGCGTACAGGACCAGGGAGCCGTCGCGGTAAGAGGTGACGATGCCTGCCCGGCGGAGCACGGCGAGCTGCTGGGAAAGGTTGGACGCCTCGACGTCGATCTCCGCGAGGAGGTACCGGACGGGGCGCGGCCCGTTCTGCAGCAGCTCCAGGACGCGGATGCGCACCGGGTGGCCGAGTGTGCGGAACATCTCCGCCTTCGCCTGATACAGCGGCACCGACACGCCTGCACCCCACCTCCGGCTGGGCTCCAAACTCCCAAAGCTAGCAGCCAGGCTCAACGCTGGCGCGGACGCCCGCACACCAGCCGGCAGGAACGTGTGAGCACTTTCGCACTTGCAAAAGTTCGCAAGTATCTGGGTGAATCTCCTCGACCCTACGTGTCGCGGCGGCTGGACATGACGGACACCGTGTCCGACCTGATTGTCCGTTCATCGGCCACGCTGCGCTGTGGCGCGCATGCGCCGTGGACCCGTCCGTGCCGTCGGCGGCCGGCCTCGCACCGATTGAGGGGAGATCGCACATGCCCGAGATGGACATCGCGCTGAAGGAGGCCATGCAGATCGACGGCGCGCTCGGTGCGGCGCTCGTCGACCACAGCAGCGGCATGGCGCTGAGCGTGGTCGGGGGAAGTCAGGACTTCGACCTGACGATTGCCGCTGCGGGCAACTCCGACGTCGTGCGGGCCGAGCTGCGCGCCATGGAACTGCTCGGGCTCGAGGGCGCGATCGAGGACGTCCTCGTGACCTTGAAAGATCAGTACCATCTCATCCGGCCGCTGACCGGCCGCGCTGGCCGCGGCCTCTTCCTGTATCTGGTGCTGGCCCGGTCCCGGGCCAACCTTGCTCTTGCCCGCCACCACCTGCGGCGCATCGAGGAAAACATCCAGATCTAAGGTCTGTATCGAAGTCCGGTCGTAATGCCGGGCTTGGTCGACAGGTCGGGGTGTGCGTCTCGTCGTTCCGGTGTGGTCTCGGCCACTGGTGTGGTTGCGGGTCTCATCCGGGGTTGTCGAGGGCTCGTTCCGAAGGTTCGCCGAGCGCCCTGCCGCTGGCCGTGCTGGCTGGTGGTGGGCTGCGGCCGCCGCGACCGTCCACCAGTGTGGTGGGGGTCGGGGTGGTGGGTTCCGGTTGACTCGGTCAGGGCTCCTTGCAGCCCTACGTTGATGGTCTCGACCCCGTACCGGTCGAGGGTCGCCCGCGCCGCGTCCCAGTCGACCCGGGCGGTGGCCGGATGGGCCGGGTCGGTGAGCACGGTGTGCGCGCCGACCAGCGCGGCGACGAGGTCGCGGTCCCCGGCCAGCCCACAGCCGCGGCAGTGGTGGCGGCGGTCCGCCAAGCCCTTCGGGACCCGGTGGCCGCAAAGGCAGTGTTGGGTCCAGGCGGTGTGCCGGGTTCCGGCCCGCACCAGCCCCGGCCCGCGGCCGGTGTTGGCGGTGTGGGCGGCGACCGCGGTCGTTTCGCGGCGCAGCGCGGTGAGGAGCATGCCGGGGGTGAAGGCGTGGATACCGCGGCCCCACCGCCGGGCCCAGACACGGATATCGGCGTCCTCGACCACCAACCCGGCGCCATGGACCGCGACCAAAGCCGCGGCGGTGATCCGGGCGCGGGTGTGCCCGGCCCGGGTGCGGGCAGCACCGTCGGCGGCGGCCCGCCCCCGTAGCTGCTGGTAGGTGTTGGTCAGGGTGTCGTGCCGGTAGGCGCGGACCGGTATCCCGGCCGTGTTCGCGACCCGTGGCCCGCCGGGCACGGTGACCTGCACCGGTGGGAGCCCGGCCGCGCGGCGGCGGTCGGCGCGGCGCTGCTGACGTGGCGAGAGCCGGTACTGGCCGGGGTTCGCGGCACGGCGGGACCGGTCCAGGGCCCGGTTGCGGCGCCGCTGCCGCAACCGCTCCTCCACCAGAACAGCGTCCTGCTCACCGGTGCGGGCGACACGACTGGCGGCCAACCCGCCGTCCGGGCCGACCGGGACGGACACGACGGTCAGGTTGGACACGTTGACGTCCACCCCACCCCGCCGCTCAAGCAGGGCGGCAGCCTGACGGCGCTGGGTCACGGCGGGCGAGGTGTAGCCGGGGCCGAGGACCATCAGGTGCGCCTCATACCGCCACCCACCCAGGCTGCCCGGATCACGGTGCCGGACCAGATCAATCTTGTGCCAGCGGCCCGGGTCGGCGAGATAGTGCTCCAGGACCGGCCGGCGGCCCGGGCCTTGCGGCAGCCGCACCGGCACGACCAGGTCGCCCCCGCCGAGGCCGGTGCACACGATCGCGAACGGGCCGTCGTGATCCCACCACGACCGCACCGGCACCCCGCCGGCGATGGCGGCGACGGCCGGCATCCGACGCGGCTGCCACAACCGGCCACCGCGCTCGAACGTGGTGCAGTGCCCGGCCAGGCTCCCCACGAGCCGGAACGTCTCCCACTTCCGGGCACGAGTATGGGAACGAGATCGGCCCGGGATCATAGAGAATTCCCACCAGCCGCCCGGCCGGGGCCGGCCATGCCGACGGCCGGTGACATCAGGGAACAGATGCCGCTCAGTCGCTTCCCACACCCCGTCGGCCAGGTGCATGGCCAGGGCCTTCGTCAGGTACCGCCGTAGATGTGGTGCACCGTCCAGATGCCGATACGCGGCATGTTCCAGCCCGCTACGCGACAACCCCAACCGGCCACGGACCGCCTCCGGGCCCGCCGCCGCCCGCTCACAGCGCGCGGCCCAGAAGGCGTCGACCCGGGCCCGGGCGTCACGCTGCACCGCCCGCCGGACCGTGAACGCGGCCGCGAACACCCGCTCCAGCACCTGCCGCACCCGCGGCTCATGCACATCCAGCGGCAGACGCAACACCGACACCGGACCCTCGTGCCGCCACGGCACCACCCGATTCGGCCCACGACGCCGCGGTCCTGCCCCCGCCACACATCGACACTACCCAACGTGGCGCTCAGCCAGAAACCGCGACGACACCTACTACGGACAGCAGCGCTGATGACACAGACTTTGATACGCCCCCTAGGTGGCTGGTGTTCAACGCCTGGATCACGTGTCGTGATCGAAAAAACACGGCTGTGCTGGCGACTGGGCGCCGAACGGCGCCCGTCGAAGGTCGAGTCGACCCTTCGCCGAGGCCCGAAAAACGCGCTTAACACCAGTCACCTAGTGCGGCGCCCGCGGCGCAGCCACCGGCCAGGGTGCCGGAGTTGCGGTTGATCACGTCGTGGCCGCGACGGCGCTGCCGCTTCCGGCGCCCCAATGATGCTGGCGAGATTCTCCCGACCGGGACCGGCTCGGGCAGCCAATCCACCGACCACCCCATCTGGGCCAAGGTCGTGCCGTGCCGCAGCTCGCCGGTGTACCGGTGTGCTACGGGAGTGGGTCAGGCCGTCGCCTGCCCGCGCGTGCGCCAGCCGAGACTGTGACCCGGCTGCGATCGTCGCGTGGACCTCGACGAGGAGTTCGGCTTCGGTGAACGGCTTCGCGACCAGCGTGACCGACGGGTCGAGGGTGCCTTGTGAGGGAAGGCATCGCGGGACACCGACGCGGCGCCGACGATGGCGCCGCTGCTGTCGCGGATCGGCGATACCGCCAGCGACACGGTGATGGTCCGGCCGTCGCCGCGGACCCGCTCGGTCAGGTGCTGCTCGACCTGCTCACCGTCGGCGATCCGGGCCAGCAGCCGGTCCTCCTCCCAGGCCCGCTCCGGTGTGTAGAGAACGTCGATCCGGCGCCCGAGCATCGTCGCAGCAGGGTAGCCGTAGAGCCGTTCCGCACCGGGATTCCACGAGGTGATGATGCCGTCGAGGGTCTTGCCGACGCTCGCCTGCGCGTTCACCAGGACGATCGTGCGGGCTGCGTCGACCCCGACGATCGCGTCCGGGGACGCCTCGATCAAGCCGGCAGCCTGCGCCGACCACTCCACCGTCATGGCAGACACCACCTCGCCGCGAACGCCGGGAAAGGATCATCGAATCACGTTCGCTTGGCCCGCACGGCGGAAATCCGGCCGATCCCGTCGGACCCGCCCGCCGAGGCGCCAGACACCGCTACAGCTTCGTATCGCGCCGGGTCGGATGCCCGAACGCTGGCCAGCGCAGTACCGGGCCGGCTCGTTCGGGCCGCGTGGTGGGGGCCGGGAGCCCAGGGCGCGACACCCAGGGGCGACGGACCTATAGCCGCGTCCGGGAGCCGGAAACTCGTGTACGTCGTCGCTTGACGGCGCTGATGCGTGGCCGCCGGTCGCCCCAGCCGGGGTGCCACTGCACGTCGTGGAGCCGCGCTCGGCGAATCGCGTCACGGTACTGCTCGTCGGTGAACAGCGTCAGGGTGTGTTCCTCGCGCCAGTGCCGGATGCCGGCGCCCGTCTCGCCGAGCAGGTAATGCATGGTCAGCGTCGACGTGGTGCCGGTGTGACCGGACACGCACATCCTGGTGAGGTGCCGGCGGTGGTCGGTGGCCGTGGCGGTGTCGACGGGGCCGGAGATCCATTGGCTTGGGGTGAACCATGGCTCGAGCAGCAGGACACCGCCCGGCTCCAGGTGCGCAGCGAGGCAGTCCACGGTCTGGTTGAGCTCGTCGACCGACCGCGCATAGCCGATGGACGAGAACAGGCAGGTGACCGCGCTGAACGTGCGGGTGAGCTGGAAATCGCGCATGTCGCCGGCGTGCACCGCGATCCCGTCGAGGCGGTCGATGGCGGCCTTGCGCATCGGTTCGGCGAGTTCCAGCCCCTCGACATGCGCGAAGCTGTGGCGAAAGTGGGACAGGTGCAGCCCGGTGCCGCAGGCGACGTCCAGGAGGCTGTCCGCCGCCGGATAACGCTGCCGGATCAGGTCGGTGATGTCGTAGGCCTCACGCTGATAGTCCTTGCCCGCGGCAACGGTGTAGATGAGCTCGTAGGCCAAGGCAAGATCCTGGTCGTGGGCCACGTTCGTCGTTCCTTCGTCGGCAGGCCGGTTGCAGCTCATGGCGTGGCGCACGACGTGGCCCGCCGCACGAGAGATTGGTTCCGGCGGGCCACGTCGAGTCTGTGCGGCTACCGGATGCGCAGGCCGGTGAGCTCGTGGCCAGCCACCGCCAGCGTCACGGCTCGCACCGTCGCCGGGTCAGCCATCGCTGTCCCCTCGCCGGCGCGCCGCAGCGGTACGGTACGCGCCCACGTTGCGCGGACAGCAGCGGCGGTCGCGTCGTGGCGCCCGAGGTCCGGCGGAGATCAGGTACAGCCGATCGGCGATGGCCCGCAGCAGATCGGCGAGGTCGGCGCGATCGCCGCCTCGCCGCAGCGTCTGCGCGCCGTGCAGCGCGGCCAGCAGTATCGGGCCCTGCTCGCCCCACAGCGGCGCGTACCGCTCAATCCGCACGACGAACCCGGACAGGTCGCAGGTCGCGGTTGCCATGTGGTCCGGCCGGCCGTCCATAGCGGGCAGCAGTCCACGGGTCACGGTCAGGTAGGCGTCCCACGCCGTTCGCTGTGCTGCCGGCATCCTGCCCGCCAACCTCCCTCGGTGCGTCAGTGCATGTGGGGGAAGCCAGCCTGGACCCGATCGCTCCGCCCGGGATGCTGGCCCCAACACGAATTGAAGACCTGTTCAATTCATCATGTCTACACACGCATACTGGCGGGTGATACACGTCACAGCGCTACGGGATCTTCGGTTCGGACCGGGACCGGGCCGACGGGTCCGGGTGATCCCGTGACGCAGTCTTCGAGCGCCACAGTGGTCGACCAGCGTCCGCCGGTACTTCGGAGGACGCCGCAGGTCGTCGGCGGTTGCCTCCGAAGTCGGCGTTCGCCGGGGTTCCGGACTCCGCCCGAGGTCATCATCGTCGCCCAGCGCCGCCCGCGATTACTGGCGGTCAGTGGACGACGAGGGGAAGCTCGACTTGTAGGGAGGTGCCGTGACCGACCGGGCTGTCCAGCGTGATGGTTCCGCCCAGTGCTTCGACCCGGTCGGTGAGCCCGGTGAGGCCGGATCCGCTTGCTGGGTCGGCGCCGCCGATGCCGTTGTCGCGCACCGTCAGGCGCAGTCGGCCGTCGCTGACCGCTGTGTCGACGTGCACGACGGTGGCATGTGCGTACTTGGCGGCGTTGGCCAGCGCTTCGGCTACGACGTAGTAGCCGGCCGCCTCGACCGGTTCGGGCAGCCGGTCGGAGCACACGTCGAGCCGCACCGCGACGGCGGAACGGCGGGCGAGGGATTTGAGTGCCGGTCCCAGGCCTCCGTCAGACAGGATCGCCGGGTGGATGCCTCGGGAGATCTCCCGCAGCTCGTCCAGCGCGCAGTTCAGCCCATCGGTGAGCGCTGACAGCCGTGCCCGCAGCTCGGACGCGCCGGCCGGCAGGTCCGCCTCGACCATGCGCGCGGCCACGGCGAGCGAGACCAGCCGCTGCTGGATGCCATCGTGCAGGTCTCGTTCGATGCGTCGACGGGCCTGATCGGCCGCGATCACTACACGGGTCCGGGAGGCGACCAGGTCGGCTCGGGCCTGGGCGTTGGCGATCGCGGTGCCGACCAGGTCGGTGAAGTCCGCGATGCGCGCTTCGGCGTCGGCGGCCATTGGCTCTTCCTGCCTCGTGAAGGCCACAGTCAGTCCCCAGAGGCGTCCCTCAACGGCGATCGGGGCGCCCACCGCCGAGCGGATCCCCAACTCGCGAATCTGCGCGGCGAGCGGGCCGGAACCGCCCGCGTAGCTGCTGACCCGGACGGAACGGCCGGTGTGCCACACCTGAGCCGAAACAGGGCTATCCTCCAGCGATCCGCGTGTGCCGACCGGGAGCCCCGAGCCACTGCTCGCGAGCACGGTGATCGTGCCGTCTGCCTCATACCGGTCGATTACCGCACCGTCGGCGCCGATGAGCCGATCGAGTTCTGCGGCGACCGCGTCGAAGACCGCGGTCGGTGGCACGCCGCGCGCGACCAGCGTGGCGACGCGTCGCAGCGCGGCCTGTTGCTCAACGACCTGGGCGAGGTCTCCGTCAGCCCCCATCACCAGCCGCCTGGCGTCTTGTGATCCTGGCTCCGCTACCTAGCGTACCTCTCGACGACCAGCTCGATGTCTCTGTGGACGGTGCGGATCGCCGCAAGGACCTCGTGACGGTGGCGGCAAGACGCCCGGCCCGACGACCTGCCCGCGACGCACCGCCAGCACCTGGCCGACCTTCGTGGCCGGCGTGCCGAGGGCGCGCCAAACTCAAACGTCTCGTCGCCCGCAGCGTGCTGACCGAAGCTGAGCCCGGTCTGTTCGCCCTCGCCCAGCCCGTCATTGAGGCGTGTTTGATAAGCCGGTCAGCGCCATTCGGTGATGATGGTGATGGTCAGGACGGCTTGGAAGCGGACGGCCTGTCGCAGGGTCTTGGAGACCACGGCGAGCGGCACGCCAGATATGGATGAGGGTGGCGGCGAGGTGGCGCAGATCGTGGACGCGGATGCGGGGCAGGCCGGCATCGTCGGTAAGGGTTAGGCGAGCTCGAGGTCAGCGCCCCAAGTCCTTCGGACGCGTCCGAGTGTTGAAACGGTGACCACTACGGCGACAAGGCCCGCAGTTGTTGCCACAGTCCACCGTCCACCTGGATCGGTCGAGACTGCGAGCGGAGACCATGAAGCGATAGCGGGTTCCATTTGTGAAGCAATAGTCAACGAAAAGTACAGCATCAAGACCAGGCCGCTGGCGACAAAGGCGCCAAGGTAGGGGGCTACGCAGAATGCTAGCGCCGTCAAAAACACAACATTGGCGGCCACCCGGGGGTAGTCCCCGGCCGGCATTGCTACGAGGGTTGCGGCGGCAAGGATGAGCTGGGGACCGACGAACCCGGCAGCCAGGGCGAACGCCGAAGGGACCCATCTGCGGCGGGGAAGACCCAGTCGATCAATAATCCACAATCTTGGACGAAGGATCACGATTCCGAGGCTGACCAACAGGACGGCACCGAGTTCCGGCAATCTCATCGTTACAGGCAAATACGCCTGGGCGAAATCGATTTTGAAACCACGTCGTGAAACGATCGCGGACGCAATGCCGAGAATGGCCGAGGCGACGAGGAACAATCTACCTGATCGTGAAGCGAAAAGTATGGACGCGCTCACGGTGTCACGTCGCCCATAATCGCACATTGGCGGACCTGCGTGCGGTGAGGCTCGATCCACACTTTCAGCTCGGCATCGGACATGGCGGCGAAGCGCCCGGCCTGGCCTGTCGAATGATCCCCCTCTAGACGGCTCTCCAGCATTCTCATGGCCCGCGTCTGATCGTTGTTGCTATTCAGGCCGAATGTCGATAGACACGCGTTCCCCCCGGCGGCGATAAAGACGAATTCCGATCGTGACGAGACGATATCCAGAGTTGGAGAAAGGTCGTAATAGAATGTCGTGGCCTCATCCGCGCTCAGCGAGGGAAGCTTGAGTGCGCGATCGTACACCTGCCGAAAAGGGAATCCCTCTGTTCCCACGACCGCGACAATGGGCTCTATTGCTCCCACCAGTGCAGCGAGCTGGGCCTCGTGGCCCTTATGGACACAGACTTTCATTCCTGCGGCCGCGCCGCATACGGTTGGCGTCGACGCGTCCTCGACGAACAAGGCTGGCTTGTTGGCCACGCCGACAGTGAGGAACGCCAGCGGCACCAGCCAGATCAGCGCCCGGCTTGGTGCGGGCCATCGGCGGTCAAACCAGCGGTGCGAGAGAATCCCGCCGGCGGCAGCGAGCGCGATGACGCTGAGTAGCACAATGAACGCGATTCGGAAGATGACCAACGTCGGCGCCTCGTGGAAGCCGAGCCTCGGTGGGATGTGCAAAACCGGTGCCACGGCCGCGAACGTGTCGCCGGAGTATCCGACGAATGTGGTAACAAGGGCGAGAGCGAACGCGGCAGGTGCGATGAAGGCCGATCGCGCAATTAGGCCGATAAGCCACCCGAGGATGAGGAACGCGTTTAGGACCAACAGTCCTGTGGCAGCGACAGCCAGGTCCAGAGTGCCGTAGGTTGCTGAGCGTAGCGTCAGAGCTAGAACGGGAGCAAGCGCGAGCAGATACCCGACCGTGACGACCGCGGCCAGTGGGGCGAGATTCTGTGCGAGGAATTGACCGCGATCGCGGGGAAATTTTGGTAGCGCGAATGGTCGCGTGGGAGGGGTCAGCCGACCGCCGAGGTAGGCGCCCAGGAACGCCGCCAGGGGTCCGGTTAGGTCCAGTCGTTGGTGAAACAATGCTGACGTACCGGCCCACTCCTGGTAGGGCCACGACAGCATCTGGAACACGGTGGCGAAGGTGAGCCCGAATACCGCCAGGCCGGCAAGGACGTAGAAGGGCGCACCAAGCGGCCAGAACATTCCGACGCGTCGATCAGACATGGTCGCCGCCTAGCCGCTCGATGATTCCCGCATACGCTCGCTCGAAGGGCGACCCGAGCCCTACGTCTACGCTCGCGTCTGCCACCAGCGCGGCCAGCTTCTCCACTGCATCATCGAAAACCATCCGCCCCCCTGCAAGAATGCCCACCCTCTGACACAGGTGAGTCACATCTTCAACGAGGTGGGTCGAAAGGATCACGGGCAATCGTGTCCCGATGTCGGCGATCACCTCTCGCAGGTTAAGCCGCTGCCCCGGGTCCAAGCCAACAGTAGGCTCGTCGAGGATGAGCAGCTCAGGCTCGTGCGCTAGAGCCGTAGCAACACCGAGACGCTGCCGCTGCCCGCCAGACAGAGTCCTGACCTTCGTGTCGGCGCGTTCCTTCAAGTTCACCCGATCGAGAGCCTGGCCTGCCGCAGCACCGCAGGCTCTTCGCGGTACCCCATTTACCCAGGCGGCGTAGCTTATCGTGTCTCGCACGCTCATTTCGGCCGCGAAGGTGAAGTGTTGCGGCACAAACCCGATCCGTTTTCCGAATCCCTTGTCTTTGCTGTTGTGCTGGCCGTCGGCCCCTATCGCTGTTATGGTGCCCCGGCGTGGTGTGGTGATGCCTGCGATCAAGTGCAGGAGGGTGGTCTTCCCTGCGCCGTTCGGCCCCAGAAGACCGGTGACACCGGCGCTGACCTGCCAGGACAGCCCATCGAGAACGACCCTTCGTCCATAGCCGGCAACAACATCATCCACTATGAGATTCATCGGCACCCGCAACTAGGTTGACGCAGAGGACCGCCGGCGCGTATCACCCACCGGCGGTCCCACACTCTATAGCGCCGCCGTGGCCCGTGCCTGCCACATCCGGACACGTTGGCTTGCCCGCAATGAGGACTCAGCCCACCCGATGAAATCGGCACATCACAATGCGTGATCGTGATCGACGCTGACAATCTTCTATCACCACCACCAAGGAAGGTCACCTTCGGCGAATGGCCCGTCCGGTCACATCGGCGGGTTCAGGTGCGCGAGTTGCCAGCCGCTGCTGTACCGGTGCACAGCCAGTCGCATGGCAGCACTTCACAAGCTCGAGGTGGTCGCGTTGACGTGGCCGGCGATCGGCTCACCGGGTGGTGGCCGGGCCGATGAGGTGGGTCCGGGCGTATTTGATCGCGGTCGGCGTGTCCGGGAAGATCAGCTCGTCACGCCGCAGTTGCTCGGCGACACCGAGCGTGGCCAGCACCTGGTCATGGCCCGGCGCAATGCCCGACAGCAGCACGGTGATCCCGCGCCGCCGCAGCCGGATGATGGCGTCGCCGAGGACGTGTGCGCCGGTCGCGTCGATGGTGGACACCCGCGACATTCGCAGGATCACCACCCGTACGTCGGCAACCTCGGACAGTTCGATCAGGAAGTGGTGGGCGGCAGCGAAGAACAGAGGACCGTCGAGTCGGTACGCGACGATGTGCTCGGACAGCAGTTGATGCTCCTCGGCGCTGTGGTCACCGGCCTCCAACGGCACCTGCTCCAGCCGGGCGGTGCGCGCCACCGCACGCAGCGCGAGCGCCATCGCCACGCCCATGCCCACCGCGACCGCCGTGACCAGGTCGAACACGACCGTCACCGCAAAGGTCAGGGCAAGCACCAAGGCGTCGCTGCGCGTCGATCGGGCCAGAGCGATCAGGGCGCTGGCCTCGACCATGCGCACCGTCGTGGCCAGCAACACGCCAGCCAGGGCAGCGAGCGGAATTCGGGACACCAGCGGCGCAGCGGCCAGGACGATCGCGGCGAGGGCCACCGCGTGGGTGAGCGACGCCAGCTTCGACCGTGCACCGGCACGGACGTTGACCGCCGTCCGGGCGATCGCGGCGGTCGCCGGGATACCGCCGAACACCGGAGCGACCAGATTCGCCAGTCCCTGGCCAAACAGTTCACGGTCCGGGTCATGCCGTTCGCCGACGCTCAACCCGTCGGCAACCGTCGCCGACAGCAGGCTCTCTAACGCTGCCAGGGCCGCAACAGCCAGCGCGGACGGCAACAGCGTCCCGACAGCGGCGGGATCCAGAAACGTCAGTGACGGCGCCGGTACACCGGCCGGGAGCGCGCCGATGCGCGTCAGCTCGATCGGAGCCGACTCGGCCAGCCCTGTTGCCGCCGCAACCGCTAGCAACGAAAACGGCAGTCCCGGACGCCATCGCGCGCCGAGCAGCATCACTGCCGCAACACCGACGGCAACCACGACCGGAGCGGGATGAGGATGGCGGACGAACCGTGCCAACGCGTCACCGGCAACCGCCCACACCTTCTCGCCGTGTGCATCGGCGACACCCAGCGCCGCAGGAACCTGCTGCAGGGCGATCACGACCGCGATCCCGGCGGTAAAGCCCTCAACCACCGGGGTGGGCAGATACCGCACGTACCGGCCCAGGCGCGCCACCGCCAACCCGAGCAGCACCACACCCGCCATCACACCGACCATCAGCACACCGGCCGCACCGAACTGCTGCATCACCGGCACCAGCACGACAGTCATCGCGCCGGTCGGCCCGGACACCTGCAGGTTCGACCCACCGAACACTGCAGCGATCGCACCGGCCACCACTGCGGTGACCAGCCCGGCCTGCGCACCGAGCCCCGAGGTGACCCCGAACGCCAACGCCAGTGGCAGTGCCACCACCGCCACCGTGAGGCCCGCGACCAGATCGGCCCGGGGGCTGCGGCGCACTGCGTCCCAGTCCGACCGCTGCGGCAGCAGCCCGGTCAACCGCGCAACGGTCGTCCGGATCGCCCCAGCCGTCACCGATCGAGCCCGCCGGCCTGTAGCAGCGTCAGCAGCCCGCCGCGGTCAGCCAGTACCGAACTGATGTCGGTCAGGAGCTCAGGCACCGGCATCGGACCGTCCTGCAACAACTCCAGCACCCGAATCCGCACCGGTTGCCCCAACGTGCGGAACAACTCCGCCTTCGCCTGGTACACCGGCACGGACGCGCCACCAACGTCTCCCGGCATCGCCCACCCCTCACCTCGCCTGCGCCGACTTTAGCAGTTGCGAACATTATAAAGTCGTCAACTACAAGGTGTTCAATGGCGCCAGTCGGAATCTGGAGGAGTGATGGACGCTGGCGGTCCGGGAGTTGCTGGCGCAGGTTGAGATCGAGGCGTCGAGCCTGTCGCAGCAGCTGGCGGTGCTCCGGCGGGCGGGCATCGTGACGCCGGTAGCGTCTGCTACGCGTTGCCGGGCCGGACGTCGCCGATCTCATGCGTACTGAGCGCAGCTTCCTCACCCAGATTCTTGCCGGGCAGGCGGAGCTGCTCGACGAGCTCTGCGGACGCCGGTTGCGACGTACACGTACAGGGGCGGTCGGTCAGGTGTCAGAGGCGAGGATGCCGCGCAAGCCGTTGAGGTCCAGCACCCTGCCGACGATCCCGTTGGCGTTGGCGACAACGATGGCGGCGGCTTGCTCCCGTTCGGGCCGGTGCGGAGACCCGCGACGCCGCACGTGACCGGGTGCCCCCGCTCCTCTGGCTACCTCGTCGAAGACGGTGAGGCCGACGCGCGGAGGTCTGCCAGCAGCCCGGCCTGGCCGGACAAGACGCCGGTCAGGATCTTCCGGGCCACAGTGAGCAGCTCAGCGACATCCGGGCTGGTCAGGGTGTAGAAGACCGCTGATCCTTCTTTGCGCGACACCACGAGGTTCGCCCGTCGCAGAACAGCCAGCTGCTGGGACAGGTGGGCCGGCTCGATCCCGACTTCGGGCAACATCTCCGAGACGGCGTGCTCCCGTTCGCTCAGCAGCTCCAGCACCCTGATGCGGGCGGGGTGTGCCAGCGTCTTGAAGAATTCGGCTTTCAGCTGGTACAGCGGCGGGCTCGCCACACTCACCCCTTCGTCCGCGTCCGGGAGGTTCGCCCCGGTCCGGGCACCGCGATCGATCGCGCCCTGGGCTGGGTCGGCGGGCCGCAGTCAGCCGGCCGCGGAGCAGCCGTTCGGCCCGCTGCAAAGTTTAGCAAGTCGTTGTCCGCCCGCCTCGCCGCGACAGCGCGGTTCGGGACGCTCCGCGCCGTCACCGTCGCGATCCCCATCGACCAGGGGCACACCGGTAAGCCCCTACCGGCGGGCGCGGCAGCCTGCCGTGTGCGCAGACGAATCGCCCGGCCTCCGGCTCCCGCGGCGACGATTCGCGAGACGGATTGACGAGTTCCGAAAGACACGATCGACGTCTCTCGAAGGCTTTCGATACGTTCATTTCCGGCCGGTTGCCGCCACGTTACCTGCCGTTTGATTCCTCATCCCGCCGCATCGCCAGCCGAGCTGGAAAGGAAAACCATGGCTCGCATCCGCAGCCCTCACTCATCGACATCCGCCCCGACCGCGGCCCGCCGCGTGGTGGCTTGGACCACTGCCGTGCTGACCACACTGGCCACGGCGTGTTTGATGGTGGTGTCCAACCTGTCGCCGGCCGGAGCCGCCGCCGGCCTCGATCCCAGCCAGTTCCACGGCGTGCACTGGTCCCGGCTGGGCGACAACTTCAGCCCCGACCGGCTGGTCCTGCAAGGGTTGTCGCCGAACGACGACTACAACACCACCCGGAGCAAGGCCGACGCGATGTTCGCGTCGTTCCAGAGCGGTCTGGGGGCCAACACGGTCCGGCTGCCGATCAACCCGGCCACCACGGCCTGGGCCTCCTACAACGGTGTGATCGACGCCGCGACCGCCAGGGGCTTCAAGGTGATCCTGTGCTACTGGGCGCAGGACGGCAGCAACATGGTCCCCAGCAGCCTCCTCAACACCTGGAACCAGATGTGGGACACGCTGGCCGCCAGGTACCTGAGCAACCCGCTGGTCTACTTCGATCCGATCAACGAGCCCATCGGCTTCAACACCACCCAGTGGCTGGACTTCGCGGCCACCTGGATCGCCCGCATGAACGCGGCCGGCCTGCCCAACAACCGGATGTTCATCGAGGGCGCCCAGCTCGACGGCGGCGGCTGGGGCAGTGACATTCGCCCGCTGTGCAACGACGCCCGCTTCAACGGTGTGTACCTCGCCCTGCACCGCTACGCCTTCCCGTACGGTTCACGCACCTACGACCAGTGGGTCACCGACCTCACCACCCTGATCGGCAACTGCGCCGACCGCACGGTCATCGAGGAGTTCGGCGCGTCCGCGGACACCGGCGTCGACTTCAACGCCACGCCCAGCGGATCGACCGACAAGGAGGTTGCGTACCTGCGCGCCCTCACCGACGTCGTCCACAACCTCCACCTGGGCGCGATCTGGTGCCACACCATCGGCGGGCGTACGTCCACCCCGGACCACGACACGCTGAACAACCTGCGGCTCGGTACCGCGTTCGACGCAAGCCTCGGCAACACGCCGCTGTGGCAGCCCAACACCACGGCGATCGATCGCCTGGAATACGCGTGGGGCGGGCCCACCCCCGGCCCGACAGGACTGCGGAACGCCGGCTCCAACACGTGCCTCGACGTCCCCAACTCGTCCCAGACCAACGATGTCCAGCTCCAGGTCGCGGGCTGCGTGGACGCCACCAACCAGCGCTGGACCAGGCAGGCAAACCAGTCGATCACCGTCTACAACGGTACGAAATGTCTGGACGCCCTCGGTTCCGGCAGAACCAACGGCACCCGCGTCGTCATCCATGACTGCCTGGGCAGCAACAACCAGAAGTGGCGGGTCTTCTCCGACGGGACCATCCGCGGTGTCGACTCCCACCTCTGCCTGGATGCCGACCCGAGCAGCGCCCAGAACGTCCGGCTCTGGTCCTGCGGCAGCGGCACCAACCAGAAGTGGACGCTGAACATCGACGGGTCGACGCCTCCGCCGTCGCGAGTCGAGGCGGAGTCGTTCTCGTCGCAGTTCGGCACCCAGAACGTGGCGGATGCGAACGCGACGGGTGGCGTCCGGGTCGGTTACATCGACGGCGGCGACTGGCTCGGCTTTGCGTCGGTGAACGTGTCCGGCGCGACCGGGATCACCGCGCGGGTGGCGTCGGGCGGCGCCGGCGGTCAGATCCAGGTCCGGTCGGGCTCCCAGAGCGGTCCGCTGCTCGGCACCCTGAACGTGGCGAACACGGGCGGATACGGGAACTTCGTGGACGTGTCGGCCGCGCTGTCGGCCGGCTCGGGTCCGGTGTTCCTGGTGTTCGTGGGCACGGGTACCGGTGGGTTGTTCGACGTGGACAACTTCGTGCTGACCGGTGGCACGCCGCCACCGCCGGGGAACCTGGCGCTGAACCGGCCGGCGTCGGCGTCGTCGTCGTGCAACGCGAGCGAGGGCCCGGCGCAGGCGGTCAACGGGACCGTCAACGGCGGCAACTCCGACAAGTGGTGTGCTCTGGATGCCACGAAGTGGTGGCAGGTCGACCTGGGATCGTCGATGTCGGTGAGCCGGTTCGTGGTGCGCCATGCCGGCGCCGGCGGTGAGAACGCCGCGTGGAACACCCGTGACTACGACATCCAGGTGTCGACGGACGGGACCACGTGGACGACGGTGTCGCAGGTCCGCGGCAACACTGCCAACGTGTCCACCCACACGATCGCCGCGGCCCAGGCGCGGTACGTGCGGATGAACGTGCTGGTGCCGACGAGCAACACGGACACGGCGGCCCGCATCTACGAGTTCGAGGTCTACGCCAGCTGAACGGCTGTTCGCACGACGAGGGGCCGGCCCGTGCGGATCGGCCCCTCAGCGCGCGCAAGCCACCGCGACGAGCACAATCGCCACGAGAACCACTTGGGCCCAGCGCGTCGGGCTACACACGCACCTGTTCGTCGGCCTGGGCCTGGACCTCGTCCAGCGAGTCGGGGATCTCGGCACCCGCTGAGGCGTCCGGCAGGTCGTCCTCCATCCGATGCAGGGGACGGTAGGCCAGGCCCAGCGCGCCCCAGATTGCCAGCAGCACGCCGCAGGCGAGCAGGATCAGTCCCGTACCGCGGCCATCCCCGACCCCCACGACCCGCCCGACCGTGTCCGCGAGCGCGCCCCCCGGCCGCAGCAGCGGCGCGACCGCGTCCGTGAACGGCGGCGCGGTCAGGAACGCGACCGGCGTCATCGCCACGGCCAGCATCTGGTTCGTGGCGAGCACCCGGCCCTGCAGCTCCAGGCCGACCTTGACCTGGATGATCGCGAGCCAGTGGGCGTTGAGGATGGTGAGCGAGGCGTACCAGATGAGACTGCCCGCCGCCGCGAGCCCCGTCGACGGCCGCAGCCCGACGAGCGCGGCTCCGAGGCCGACCCCGATGACGAAGCCCACCATGCCCGTGGCGCGGCGTTCGGCGCCGCCCCACAGCACCATGGCCAGCGCGCCGAGGCCGGCCCCGACGCCGCTGAACGCGGTGACGAGGCTGACCGCCGTCGTGCCGCCGAACGCGTACACGGTCGGCACGGTCACGGCCAGGGCGAGCATCGCGAGGTAGTTCTCGACCACGAAGAACCCGATCATGATCATGAGCGGGCGGCGTCGGACGAGGAACCGCCAGCCGCCGACGATCGCGCGGACGAAGGTCTCCTCCTGCCGGCGGAAGAGCCGGTCGGGCAGGCGCACCAGCAGCAGCGTGCCGATGCCGGCGAGCAGCGACACCACGTCGACCGCGACCACCCACGGCATGCCCAGCGCCGTGATCAGCGCGCCGCCGGCCAGCGGGGCGATGAGCATGCCGATGCCCGGGCCGAGGTTCGCCAGCGCGTTGGCCTGGCCCAGGTAGGGCTTCGGCACCAGCTGCGCGACCGCGGCCAGGTAGGCGGGCCGGTGGAAGGCGGTCACCGCGGACAGCAGCCCGGCCAGCAGCCCGACGCTCCAGATCTCCAGGCGGCCCAGCGCCAGCAGGGTGACCACGGCGGACATGACCACCGCGCCCGCCCCGTTGCAGGCCAGCATGATGCGCCGCCGGTCGATCCGGTCCGCCACGGCCCCGCCCACCGGCAGCAGCACGATCGAGGGCAGCAGGGCCAGCATGGTGACGAGGGCGTAGTCGGCGACGCGGCCGTTCTGCTGGTACGCCCAGACGCCCAGGGCGAACGAGCTCAGCGCGGCACCGATCAGCGAGGTGGTCTGGCCGGCCGTCATGACGTAGAACTCGCGCAGGTCGCGACGGGCCCGGCCGCCGGTGACCGCGGTGCTGACCACCGCCGGCGTCCGGCCCGCGCCCCACTCCCGCAGCGCGCCGGCGATCTCGTCGGCCGCGGCCGCCGCCTGGTGCTTGAGGAAGTAGTGCCCGGCCCGGGGCAGGACCGCCAGCGCGACGTGATCCGCGAAGGCGCCCCATTCCGCATAGCGTTCCTGGTACAGCTCCGTCGAGCGGTCCCGCGCCCCGATCAGGCACAGCACGTGCGCCCGCAGCCGCCGCCGGTCGGGCCGGGTCAGCTCGCGGGTGAACCAGGTCTGCGACTCGTCCACGTCGTGCCGCAGGCTGCGCAGGATCACGCCGGCGTCGAGGCCCTCGTCGTCGTCGAGGCCGCCGAGCGTGCGCAGGAAGTCGCGGTACGCCCGGTCGGAGGTGAACCACGTGGCGTGGAAGCGCCCGTGCAGCCAGGACGACACCCGCCCCGGCAGCCGCGCCGCCGGGAAGCTGCCGCCGACGACCAGCCCGGCGACCTCGCGGCCGTCGGACTCCAGGCGCAGGGCGAGCTCGGTGGCGGCCGCCGAGCCGACGCAGTGGCCGTAGACCAGCACCGGGCCGGTCGGCAGGTCCGCCACCACGCGGTCCATCAGCTCGGCCATCGGCAGCGGCGGCTCGTCGGGCCGGGCCGGGTCGTGCCCGGGTAGCTCGATCGCCAGCACGGCCGCGCCCGGGAGGCGCTGCGCGAGCTCGGTGGCGAGCGGCCCGTACGCCGCGGCCGAGCCGCCGCCGTAGGGCACGCAGACGACGGTCAGCGTCGCGTCGGCCGGGCCCGCGAGGCGGTGCAGCAGCCCGGTCGAGCCGGTGTCGCCGTCGAGGTAGGCGGCCAGCTCGCGCACGGTCGGGCGGGTGAACAGGTCGATGACGCGCAGCTGCGGGTCGATGGCCCGCACGGCGCGCACGGCCTTGAACGAGTCGCCGCCGAGGGCGAAGAAGTCGTCGTCCAGCCCGATCTCGGCACCGTCGAGGACCTCGGCCCAGGCGGCGGCGACCCGCAGCTGCGTCGGGGACTCCGGCGCGACCCGGGTCGCGGCGCCCGGCGGCTGCGGTGCGGGCAGCGCGGTCCGGTCCACCTTGCCGTTGGCGGTCAACGGGAGCCGGTCGAGGACCACGAACGCCGACGGCACCATGTAGTCCGGCAGCCGGTCGCGCAGCGCGGCCCGCACCACCCCGGGATCGGCCGTGGCGGGCGTGATCCAGGCGGCCAGCCGGCGGGTGTGCGCCTCGCCGACGGGCAGTACCACGGCCTCGCCGACGCCGGGGACCCCGCGCACCGCGGAGGCGACCTCGTTGAGCTCCACCCGGAAGCCGCGGATCTTCACCTGGTCGTCGACGCGGCCCAGGATCTGCACCAGGCCGTGGGCGTCGACGCGGACGCGGTCGCCGGAGCGGTACCAACCCTGCTGAAAGCGGTCGTCGACGAGGTGCAGGTATCCGCGGGCCACGCTCGGGCCGCCGATGCGCAGCTCGCCCGGCACGCCGTCCGGCACCGGCCGGCCCGCCCGGTCGGTCACCCGGCACTCGACGTTCGCGAACGGGCGTCCGATGGGGACGGTGCCGATGCGGCGGTCGGCCGGAACCTCGCGCACGTCGCAGCCGAGCACGGAGACCGTCGTCTCGGTCGGGCCGTAGTGGACCTGCACCTCGAGGTCCGGCCGGACCCGCTCGATGCGGTCGACGAGCTCCCACGGGCACGGCTCGCCGGCCAGGACGAGCAGCTCGCGGGGCAGCAGCGCGGCGAGGTCGCCGTGCGCGGCCAGCAGCTCCAGGTGGCTCGGCACCAGCTTCATCGCATCGACCGGATGCTCGGCCAGGTAGGCCGCGAACGCCTCCGGGTCCGTGGCGGTCTCGCGATCCACGAGGTGCGCCACGCCGCCGGTGGCCAGCGCCCCGAACAGGTTCGTCATGCCGAGGTCGGCCGCGTGGGTGGACACCAGGGCGTAGGAGCCGTGGTGCCCGATGCGGTCCGCCACCGCGTGCAGGTAGTGCGCGATGTTGCGGTGCTCGACCATGACGCCCTTGGGCCGGCCGGTCGAGCCGGACGTGAAGATGAGGTACGCGAGGTGGTCCATCGCCACCACCACGGCCTCGGCCGGCTCGCCGGTCACGTCCGCGACCACGATCGCCTCGCGGCCCGGGACGCGGCACGGTTCACGGCCCGCGAACGCCGCCTCGGTGAGCACGAACCGGACCTGCGCGGCGTCGAGGATCTCCGCCACGCGGCCGTCCGGGTAGCCCGGGTCGACGGGCAGGTAGGCGGCGCCGGCCTTGAGCGCGCCGAGCATCGCCACGGGCAGAGCCGTCCCGCGCTCGGTGAGCACCGCGACCGGCTCCTCGGGCCGCACCCCGGCCGCCAGCAGCCGGGCCGCCACCACCCCGGCGCGCCGGTCCAGCTCCACATAGGACAGCCGGCCGTCCGCCGCGACCACCGCGGTCGCGTCCGGCGTCGAATCCGCGTGGCGGGCGATGAGCTCGTGCAGCGGCCGGTCCAGCGGGTAGGACACCCGCGGGCCGTCCGGCCCGGGCCGCACGCCGGGCTCCAGCGCCAGCTCGCCGACGGGGCGGTCGGGCTCGGTGACCAGGCCCGTCAGCAGCGCCAGGAACCAGTCCACCAGCCGCCGGGCGGTCTCCTCGTCGAACAGGTCGGACCGGAACACCAGCGTGCCGCGGTAGCCGTCGGCCACGCGCGACAGCGCGAGGTTGAGGTCGTACTTGGCCGTGTGGGTCGGCAGCTCGACGCCCTGCGCGTCCAGGTTCGGCAAGCGCAGCGGTACGGCCGGCTGCTCCAGCACGTTGAGCAGCACCTGGAAGATCGGCGTGTGCCCCAGGTTGCGCTCGGGCTGCAGCCGCTCCACGATCCGCTCGAACGGGGTCTCGGACTGCGCGAGCGCGTCGATCGCCATCTCGCGGACCCGGTTGAGCAGCTCCCGCCCGGTCGGGTCGCCGGAGCAGTCGGTCCGCATGACCAGCGTGCCGATGAAGCAGCCGATCATCTTCTCGACGTCCGGGTGGTGCCGGCCCGCGACCGGGACGCCGATCGGGATGTCGTCCGTGCCGCACACCCGGGCCAGCAGCGCCTGGAACGCGGTGAGCAGCACCATGAACGGGGTGGCCCCGCAGGAGGCGGCGAGGCCGGCGATCGGGCCGGCCAGCTCCGCGGGCACGTGCACCGGTACCTGCCCGGCCCCGTGGCCGGCCACCGCCGGGCGGGGCCGGTCGGCCGGCAGGTCCAGCACCGGCGCCAGGCCCTGCAGCCGCTCGACCCACCGGTCCAGGGCCGCGGCCGACGGCTCGAGGCCGGACTGCCAGCGGGCGTAGTCGGCGTACTGCAGCCCGGGCGCGTCGGGCGCCGGGCGGCCGTCGAGGCGGCGGGCGTACCGGTCGGCGATCTCGCTCAGCGCCAGATCGACCGACCACGCGTCGAAGGCGATGTGGTGGACCACGAGCAGCAGCACGTGTTCATCCGGCCCGTCGCGGCGGATCAGCGCCCGCAGCGGCGGCTCCTCCTCGAGCCGGAACGCCCGCTGCCGGAACGCGTCCAGCTCCCCGTCGGTCTCGACGGGCACGTCGTCCGCGCCGCCCAGCACCGCGGTCGGCACGCCGTCGCGGTCCACGAACCGGGTGCGCAGCACGTGGTGGCGTACGGCCAGGTCCCGGATCGCGGCGGTCAGCGCGGCCACGTCGAGCGGGCCGGTCAGCCGCACGGTGGCCGTCACGTGGTAGGCGCCGCTGTCCGGCTCCAGTTGGTGCAGGAACCACAGCCGGGCCTGGGCCGGCGACAGTGGCGCCGGCGAGCCCGGGTCGGGGGACGCGGGAATGGTGGTGGCGGTGCGGGCGGCGTTGCGGCGTGCCGCGGCCAGCCGCTGCTGCAGCAGCGAGCGCTGGGTGTCGGTGACCGTCACGCCTGCGTCACCTCGGCAAGCAGCAACGCCTCCAGCGCGGCGGCGAAGTTCGCCAGCACCGGCTGCTCGAACTGCAGCCGCACCGGCACCGCGAAGTCCAGCGCGTCGCGGAGCCGGCCCACGACCAGCGTCGCCGACAGGGAGTGCCCGCCCAGCGCGAAGAAGTTGTCGTACACCGACAGCTCATCACGCTGCAGCACGGCGCTCCACACCTCGGCGACCAGCTGCTCCGCCTCGGTGCGCGGCGCGACCCGCTGCTGCACCTCGTCCCGCGGCTCGGGCAGCGCCGCGCGGTCGACCTTCCCGGAGGCGTTGACCGGCAGCGCGTCCAGCGTCATCCAGCGGCGCGGAACCATGTAGTCGGGCAGCGCCGCCCGCAGCAGGGTCTCCAGGGCCTGTGTGTCCGGCGTCGAGCCCGGCTGCGGCACCACGTAGCCGACGAGGTGCGCGTCCCCGGTCGGGTCGGCGACGGTCACCACCGCCTCGGCCACGCCCGGCGCCGAGCGCAGCTGCGACTCGATCTCGCCGAGCTCGATGCGGTGCCCGCGCACCTTCACCTGGTGGTCGCGGCGGCCGAGGAAGTCCAGCAGCCCGTCGGTGCGCCAGCGCACCAGGTCACCGGTGCGGTAGCAGCGCTCGCCGGGCCGGACCGGGTCGGCGACGAACGCGGCCTCGGTCAGGTCGGGCCGGCCGTGGTAGCCACGGGCCACACCGGCCCCGCCGATCCACAGCTCGCCGATGGTCCCGGGCAGCGCGAGGCGACCGGCGGCGTCCACCACGTAGACCCACTCCCCCGCCATCGGGATGCCGATGGGCACGGTGTCGCCGACGGGGGCGGTGACGCGGTACATCGTGGAGACCACGGCGGTCTCGGTCGGGCCGTAGCCGTTCCAGCACTCGCCGAGCCGGGCCGTGAGCTCGCGGGCGAGTGCGGGGTCGAGGGCCTCGCCGATGGCGATCCCCCGCACCTCCGGCGACTGCCAGCCGGCCGCGACGAGCATCCGGAACGTGGTCGGGGTCGCGGTCATCACGGTCACCTTGGACTCGGCGATGCGCTGCGCCACGAGGTGCCCGTCGACGGCCACGCCGCGCTCCAGCAGCGCCAGGCGGGCGCCCTTACCGAGGCCGCACCACAGCTCGAGCCCGGCCACGTCGAACGAGAGCGCGGTCAGGCCGAGCATCACGTCGTCGGGCGTCACCGGCACCAGCTCGCAGTTGGCGGCGACGAACGCGGCGACGGCGCCGTGGTTGAGCTCCACCCCCTTGGGGCGGCCGGTCGAGCCGGAGGTGTAGAGGATGTACGCGAGGTCGTCGGGGCCGGGCGCGGGGAGCTCGCCGGGCTCGGCGGCCAGCGCGTCGGCCAGGTCGACGAGGACGGCGCCGGTGCCCTCGACGAGCGGGCGGGCCACGTCCAGCGTCCCCGCGGCGGCGAGCACGACCTTGGCGCCGGAGTCGCTGAGCTGGTACCGCAGCCGCTCGGCCGGGTGGTCGGACTCCAGCGGCACGTAGGCCGATCCGGCCTGCCAGACGCCGACCAGCGCGGCGGGCAGGTGCCGGTCGCGGGGCAGGCAGATCCCGACGGGCGAGCCGGACCCGGCCCCGTGCGCGCGCAGCGCGGTCGCGATCCGGGCCGCGGCCGCGGCCAGGTCGCCGTAGCTCAGGGTGCCGTCGGAGGCGTCGACGGCGACGGCCGCGGGGCGGGCGTCGGCCTGGGCGAGGACCGCGTCGAGCACCGTGGCGGGCGCGTCGGCGGGCAGGTCGGGGCCGGTGCCGAGGGCCACCAGGTCGGCCCGCTCGGCGTCGCCCAGCAGGTCGAGCTGCGAGAGCGGGCGGTCGGGCTCGGCCAGCATCCCGTCGAGCAGGGCGAGCAGCCAGCGCGCCCAGCGCTCGACCGTCGCCCGGTCGAACAGGTCGCGGCGGTAGTGCAGCTCGCCCTTGTAGCCGCCGCCCTCGGCCTGCAGCGACAGGCTCACGTCGAACTTGTTGAAGTCGAGCGGGGCGTCGAGCCGCTCGGCGCGCACGCCCGGCAGCACCGGGTCGCGCTGGGCGGTCTCGAGCAGGTACAGCATCGACTGGAAGATCGGCGTCGTGGCGGTGGAGCGCTCGGGCGCCACGGCCTCCACGACCCGCTCGAAGGGCGCGGTGGCGTGCGCGAACGCCTCGAGGGTGGTCTCCCGGACGCGGTCGAGCAGCTGCCGGCCGGTTGGGTCGCCGGACAGGTCGGTGCGCATCACGAGCGTGTTGATGAAGCAGCCGACGACGCCCTCGGTCGCGCGGTGGTGGCGCCCGGACTCGGGCACGCCGACAGCGACGTCCTCGCTGCCGCAGAGCCGGCCCAGCAGCGCCTGCCAGGCCGCGAGCACCACCATGAACGGCGTCGCGTTGCACTCCCGGGCGGTCTCGCGCACCCGCTCGGCAAGGGCCGGGGACAGGCTGAACGGCAGGTAGCCGCCGCTCCAGTCGGCCACCGCCGGGTAGGGCCTGTCAACGGGGAGCGCGAGCACCGGGGCGAGCCCGGCCAGCCGCTCGACCCACCAGCCGACGTGGTCGTCCGCGGTCCGCGTGGCCTGCCACTCGGTGATGTCGGCGTACTGCAGCCGCGGCGGGGCGGGCGGCGCGCCCTGGCCGAGCCGGGCGGCGTAGAGCGCGCCGATCTCGTCGAGCATCAGGCCCTGCGACCACGCGTCGGTGGCGATGTGGTGCACGGTCAGGGCCAGCACGTGGTGCTCGGCGCCAAGCCGGAAGAGCACCGCCCGCATCGGCGGCTCGCGGTCGAGCTCGAACGGCCGGCTCACCTCGGCCCGCAACGCCGCGTCCAGCCCCGGCTCGTCGATGTCCGCCAGGGACAGTTCGATCCGGTCGGCCGGGCCGGCGACGGCGTGCGCGGGCGGCGCGATGACGCTGCGCAGGACCTCGTGCCGTGCGGCGACCTCGCGCAGCGCGGCCAGCAGCGCGTCGGCATCGAGCGGGCCGGTCAGCCGCAGCACCGTGGGCACGTGGTAGATCGACGTGTTGGTCTCGAACTGCGCGTTGAACCACAGCCGGGCCTGCGACGGTGACAGCGGCTGCGGCGCGTCCGGGTCGGACCGGCGCGGGATCTCCGCGTCGGCCCGGGCGGCGGCGCGGGCAGCCGCGACCCGCCGCTCCATGATGGCCCGTAAGGTGTCCTGGTCAGACAAGGTCATAGCGTTTCCCTAGTTACCGGTGGCCGGTTCGGCCACGATGTCGTCCATAACAAGCCGCTCGAGCTGCCCCGCGAAGTTCGCGAGGACCGGATGGTCGAACAGCAGCCGCACGGGAACCGCGCAGCCGAGCGTCTCGCGCAGCCGGCCGACGGCCCGGGTCGCGGCGAGCGAGTGCCCGCCGAGACCGAAGAAACTGTCGTCGGCGCCGATGCGATTGGTGGTGAGGATCTGGGCCCAGACGTCGGCGACCAGCTGCTCCATCATCGACTCGGCCGGCCGGTGCGGCCGGTCCTCGCCAGGCTCGGGCAGCGCGCCGAGGTCGACCTTGCCGCTGGGCGTCATCGGCAGCGCGTCGAGCACCACCCAGCGATGCGGCACCAGGTAGGAGGGCAGGCTCGCGCGCAGGTGGGCGGCGGCCTGCTCGGCGGTGACCGGGCCCGCGACGTAGCCGACGAGGTGCGCCTCCGCGCCCTGGCCCCGCGCGGTGACGACCGCGTGCTCGACGTCGGGGTGGGCGCGCAGCGCGGCCTCGATCTCGCCGAGCTCGACGCGGTAGCCGCGGATCTTCAGCTGGTGGTCGCGCCGGCCGCAGAACACGATCTCGCCGTCCGGCCGGCGGCGGACCAGGTCCCCGGTGCGGTAGCACCGCCCGCCGGGCACGACGGGGTCGGGCACGAACGCGGCCTCGGTCAGGTCCGGCCGGTTGTGATAGCCGATGGCCGGCCCGGCGCCGCCGATCCAGAGCTCGCCCGCGACACCCGCCGGGACGAGCCGCTCCAGCGGATCCATGACGTAGAGCAGCTCGCCGAGCATCGCGTGCCCGATCGGCACGGCGTCGCCGACCTCGAGGACGCGGTACGCGGTCGACAGCACGGTGGCCTCGGTCGGGCCGTACACGTTCCACAGCTCCCGCACCACCGGCAGCAGCTCGCGGGCCAGGGCCGGGTCGAGCGTCTCGCCGCCGGCCCACACGCGCAGGTCGGCCCCGCCCGTCCAGCCCGCCGCGAGCAGGGTGCGCAGGATCGTCGGCGGCACGTTCATCACGTTGACGCGGTGCTCGGCGATCTGGCGGCCGAGGCGGTACCCGTCCACCGCGCTGTCGCGGTCGACCACCACGCAGCAGGCTCCGACGCCGAGCGCGGACCAGATCTCCGCGCACGAGATGTCGAAGCTGAGCGTGGCCACGGCGAGCATCCGGTCCCCGGGCCCGAAGCCGGGCTCGAAGCGCAGCGCCTCGGTAAGCGCGGCGACGCTGGACTGCGCGACGGCCACGCCCTTCGGCTTGCCGGTCGAGCCCGAGGTGTACAGCAGATAGGCCCGATCGCCGGGCCCGACGGCGGGGAGCTCGGCCGCGGGCGCGGCCGGCGCCCGGTCGAGGTCCAGCGCGCCTGATCCGGCCGCGGCGGCGGTCGTGGACCGGCAGAGCACGGTCTTCGCGCCGCCGTCCGAGGCGAGCCAGGCCAGGCGCTCGGCCGGCAGCTCCGGCTCCAGCGGCAGGTAGGCCGCCCCGGCCCGCCAGATCCCGAGCAACGTCGCCGGCATCCGGTGGTCGCGCGGCAGGCACACGCCGACGACGTCGCCGGTCTCGATGCCCCGGTCCAGCAGGATCGCCGCGATCGCGGCCGAGTCGTCCCACAGCTGCCGGAACGTCATCTCGTCGTCGGCGCCGACGACGGCCACCTCGTCGGGGCGCTCCCGCGCCTGCCGCTCGATCGCCTCGACCGCCGTGGCCGGCGCACCGGCCGGGATCGGCGCACCGGCGGCCAGCTCGAGCAGCTGCGCCTCCTCGGCCGCGGTGACCAGCGGCAGGCGGTACAGCGGGCGGTCCGGGTCCGCGGTGACCTCGGCGAGCATGCGCAGGAGCCGGTCCGCGAACGCCTCCACCCACTCGCGATTCGTGAGGCCGGTGTCGTACTCCACCTGAAGCTCGACCCCGTCGGCCGTCTCGTTCACGAAGACGGTCAACGGGTTCTGCGCCCCGCCGCACCCCAGCTCGCCGAGCAGCTCCAGCCGCACCCCGCCCCGCTCGACCCGGACCGGCATCCCGGCCGGCTGCGCGGAAAGCACCACCGGGGTCAGCATCGCCCCGCGCGACTGGGTGCCGACGGCCGCGAACAGGTCCTCGGTGGACGGCCGGGGCCGGTCCAGCGCCCGGGCCGTCGTCGCCGACGCGGCCGCGACGGTGTCCCGGACGGTGGCCGCGGGCTCTAGCCGCAGCCGGATCGGCAGCACGTCGACGAGCGGGCCGATGACCCGGTCGAGTTCGGGTCCGGCGCGCCGGGCCACGACCACGCCGACGAGCACGTCTTTGCGGGCGGTGAACCCGGCCAGCAGCAGCCCGAGCGCGGTCAGCCAGTCCGCGAAGACCGGGGTGCCGCTCGCCGGCGGCACCGGGCGGGTGATCCGCTCGCCGCGGAAGCCCGCGGTGCCCGGGAACAGCTCGCTCGGCGGCGACGCGCCGGCCAGCTCGTCCCGCCACGCGTCCGTCGCGCCGTCGGGCGTGAAGGCGAGGTCGCCGACCTGTACCGGCGGCGGCTCGACGGTGCCGGGCGCGGCCAGCTCGGTCGCGAGCTCGGTGAGGAACGTGCCGGTGGACCAGCCGTCGAAGGCGATGTGGTCGGCGACGACCACCAGCTCCGACACCCCGGCGGCGAGGCGGATGAGCGCGACCCGCAGCAGCGGCGCGGCGCCGGTCAGGTCGAAGGCGTGACGGGCGGCGGCCTCGGCGATCGCGTCCGCCTCCCCGGCGCGCTCGGCCGCGGGCCGGTCGCGCAGGTCGTGCTCGGCGACGGGGACGTCCGTCCACGCGCCCACGACCGCGATCGGCTCGCCGTCGCGCTCTACGACCCGGCTGCGCAGCACCTCATGACGCGACACCAGCGCGGCCAGCGCCGAGCGCAGGGCGGGCGCCTCGACCGGCCCGGTGAGCCGGACCCGGAACGCCACCGTGGTCACGGCCGGCACCGAGCCGACCTGCCGCAGCGTCCACAGGCCGCGCTGGGTCGGGGTGAGCGGGTACTCGAGCACGCCCTCGTGCCGCACCGGTCCGCTCGCGGCCGGGGCCGAGCCCGCCTCCGAGCCCGCCTGCGCCAGCGCGGCGAGGGCGGCGACGGTCGGCTCGGCGAGGAACGCGGCCAGCGGCACCGTGGTCGCGAACTCGCGGCCGGCGAGCGCGCAGACCCGGGCCGCGGCCAGCGAGTGCCCGCCGAGGTCGGCGAAGCGGTCGTCGACCCCGATCTCGTCGATGCCCAGCACGTCGCCGACGATCGCGGCGAGCCGCTCCTCGGCGCGCGTGCGGGGCGCGACGAACGCGGTCTCGGTCCCGCGCCGGGCCGCGAGCGCGGGCAGGGCGGCCCGGTCGATCTTGCCGTTCGGGCTCAGGGGCAGCCGCTCGGTGATCGCGAACCGGGTCGGCACCAGGTGTTCCGGCACCCGGCGGCGCAGCCACGCGCGCAGGCCGCGCTCGTCGAGGCCGGTCGCCTCCACGTGCCCGACCAGGTAGGACACGCCGTCCTCGTCGGTGGCGGCGACGACACCGGCACGACGCACGGCCGGATGGCGCACGAGCACCGCCTCGACCTCGCCGGGCTCGACCCGGTAACCGCGGATCTTCACCTGGTCGTCGGCGCGGCCGGCGAACCGCAGCCCGGTGCCGTCGGTGCGGACCAGGTCGCCGGAGCGGTACCAACCGTCGCCGAACCCGCCGCTGTCGCGGTTCAGGTAGCCGCGGGCGACCACCGGGCCGCCGATCCACAGCTCGCCCAGCTCGCCGTCGGCGACCGGCTGCCCGTCGGCGTCGCGCACGGACATGACGGCGCCCGCGATCGGCTGCCCGATCGGCGGCTCACCGGTGTCGTCGCGGCCGACCTCGGCGATCGCGCAGGTCGTGGTGCACTCGGTCGGACCGTAGAGGTTGAGCACCCGGCGCACACCGGGGTTGGCGTAGATCCGGTCGACCAGCGCCCGGGTCAGCGGCTCCCCGCCGGCGAACACGGCCCGCACGCCGCTCGGCAGCGGCTCGCGCAGCAGCGCGGCGAGCGCGGACGGCACGCCGTAGACGGTCGTGACCTCGTCGCGGGCCGGCAGCGCGGACAGGGCGAGGACGTTCTCGGCGAGGATGACCGTGCCACCCGTGACCAGGGGCAGGAACAGCTGGGTGATCGAGGGGTCGAAGCAGATCGACGCGGTGGCGAGCAGGCCGCTCAGCTCCTCGGCGGTGTACGCCTCGGCCTCGTACCGCAGCAGGTTCATCGTGTTGCGGTGCTCGACGACGACGCCCTTGGGGCGGCCGGTGGAGCCCGAGGTGTAGATGACGTACGCCGCGCCGGTGCCGTCGCCGGGCCGGTCGAGCGGGGTCGCGTCGGCGTCCGCGGCGATCTCGTCGACCGGCACCGCGACGGCGTCCAGGCCGGCAAGCGTCGTGGCCCGGGTGGTGGCGACGAGCCGCATCTTCGTGTCTGCGGCGATGTACGCCAGCCGCTCGGCCGGGTACGCCGGGTCCATCGGCACGTAGGCGGCACCGGTCTTCAGCACGCCCAGCAGCGCCGGGAGCAGGTGCTCGTCGCGGCCCAGGCACACGCCCACGAGCTCACCGGGACCGGCCCCCGCCCGGGACAGCTCCCGGGCGATCCGGTTCGCGCGGGCGTCGAGCTCCGCGTAGCGCGTCCGGACGGTGCCGGCGATCACGGCAACCCGGTCCGGTGTGCGCCTTGCCTGCTCTTCGACCTGTTCGTGGACACGCTGAAACACGCGCAGCCCTCCCCAATATCGGACGGCCGTGCGTTAGCCGTTTTCCTGCCGGAAATAATGCCGCACCAATCCAAGGGCACTCTCGTGTTCATCCAGTGCAGTCAAAGGGCCTGCGATCACCGGAAACGCGGCCTCACCTCGCAGAACCGGCGCCGATCGGCGTGCGGGAAGGCCAAACCCTATTCAGCACCCTAGCGATGATTTGGCCGGGATCGCCCCACCTTGCGAGTCCGAGCACATGGCACGAATTGGGGTTGTGCCGCCGCGGGACCTCCCCGCGGACCGGGTGCTGACGTATGCGGCGCGATGCCAGCACATGCCGTGTCTGGAACCACGAGCACAGCACGGTCAGCGGCACGGCCGGCACCAGCAGCGTCAGCGCCAGGCATCCACTGCTGCTGCAGGAGGGAGCCGGAGGAGATCGCGGCCGCGGGGCGGTGGAGGTGTTGGCGGCGAGCGCCGCTGCCCGGCCCGGCCGGTCACCCGCGCTCGTTGAGTTCGATGTCGAAGCGCAGTTCGGCCTCGGCGGCGGCGAGTGAGCCGGCCACCGCCGCCCGGTCGGGGCCGGCGGCGAGGAGGTAGCCGAGCTTCGCGCCGGCCCGCGTGTAGGGCACCACGGCGTCGCCGAGGCAGGCCGCGACGACCACGTCGGCGATGCCCGGCACGGCGCGGGCGGCGGCGATGCCGTCGACGCCGACGAGCTTGCCCTCCGCGGGCGCCCCGAGCACCCGGAACGCGGCGTGGCCGCGGGGCTGCGGCGTGACCTGCACCCGCTGGCCGAGCGCCGTGCGCACGTACACGTCGGTGGCGTCGACGCCGTAGGCGAGCCCGAGCAACTCGGCGACCCCGTTGCCGCCGGTCCGCGCGCCCCACTCCCCCACCACCAAGCGGTCGTCCGGGGTGAGCAGCAGGTCGACGTTGAGGGCTCCCCAGCGGTACCGCAGCGCCGCGCACAGCGTGTCGAGCACCGGCCGGGCCCGTTCGGCGAGGTCGCCGGCCGGCATCCAGTGCTCGGTGGTGACGAAGTACGGCGGGTCGGTGAGCCGCCGCTGCGTCACCCCCGTCGCGGCGACGCGCCCGTCGACGACCACGGCCTCGGCGGTGAAGTGCCGCCCGGTGAGGAACTCCTCGACGATGACGACGCCGCGGCGGGAGTACGCGCCGGCCGCCGCCAGTGCCGGTGCCAGCCCGGCCGGGTCGTCGACGCGGCTGATGCCGCGGCTGCCGCTGGAGTCGGTGGGCTTGACCATCAGCGGGTAGGGCACACCGGCGTCCGCGACGCCCCGCCGCGCGTGCCGCCGGGGCCCCTGCCACCAGCGCGGGCCGGGCAGGCCGAGGCGGTCGCAGACGGCGCGGAAGTAGCCCTTGTCGACCGAGGCGCGCACCGCCTCCTGCGACAGCCCGCAGGGCAGCCCGAGCCGGGTGGCGAGGGCGTACTGCGAGGGCAGGTTGACGTCGCTCGCCGGGGAGACGACCCCGTCGATCCGGCGGCCACGCAGCGCGGCGGCGAGCGCCGGCACGGCCAGCGTGCTGACGTTGAGCAGCTCGTCGGCGGCGGCGGCGCCGGGCGCGTCGGCGCGCGCGTCGGCGCAGATGGTGTGCACACCGAGGCGGCGGGCGTGGCGGAGGGTGCCGAGGGCGCCGTCGGCGCCGCCCAGCACGAGCAGGGTCGTCATGAGGCGGCCGCCAGCCGGGCCGGCCGCTGCGGGGTGCGGTCCTGCGGGTCGAGCAGGTCGGCGTCGGCGACCGGCACGTTCGCCTCGCGCACCAGGAACAGCGGCGTGCGGGGCTGGCCGCGGCCGATGTGCACCAGGTAGCGGCCCATCACCGCGAGCGCGGCCAGCGCGGTGCCGGTGGCGAGGTACAGCAGGGCCGTGCCGGGCGCGCCGGCAAGGGTCAGCGCCAGGCCGGCGAACGCGGCGAGCGCGCCGAGCAGGCAGGCGACGATCGCGGCGGCCATCGGCCGGTCGGAGTAGGAGATGAACAGCTCCACCGAGTGGCGGGCGAGGCTGCGCCAGCGCACCTTCGGCTCGCCGCGCAGCCGCGGCCGGTGCGCGGTCGGCACGGTCGTCCACGCCGCGGTGAGGCGGGGCACGGTGGCCAGGAAGTACGGGGTGCCCAGCCGCAGGTCGACCACCCGGCGCGCGAGCGAGGCGCGGACCAGCCGGAACGTGGTCGCACCGGCGGGCAACTCGATGCCGAGCAGCTTGCGGGCGAGCAGGTCGTGGACCTTCGACGCGGCCCGGCGCGGCCAGCGGTCCTTGCGGTCGACCCGGATGCCGAAGACGGCGTCGTGCCCGGCGCGGGCCGCCTCGATCAGCCGCCGGCCCTCGGCCGGTGGGAACTGCAGGTCGGCGTCCAGGTGCAGGATCCAGTCGTTGCGGGCGTAGCGGTAGCCCGCCGAGAACGCCGACTCGATGCCGAAGTTGCGGGTGAAGGACAGGTAGGAGACGCGGCGGTCCCGGGCGGCCAGGGAGCGGACGCGCTCCAGTGTGGCGTCGGTGCTGCCGTCGTCGACGAACAGGATCTCCAGGTCGTCGTAGCCGGCCAGCTCGGCGACGATCTCGTCGTACAGCGGGCCGATGTTCTCCTCTTCGTTGAGGCACGGGACCACAACCGTCAGCGTAAATGGATGCACCTGTAGGCCTTCCATCGTCACGGTGGCGAACACACGATCGCATTGATGACTGCTGTCAATATCAATACCATCGTCAACCACCAGACCCAAACGACCGATCAGCACGACTACGGTCAATGGAGCGTCCACCGACGACGGGAAGCTGCGATGTATGTACTCGGGTTGAGCCAACACCACGACTCGGCCGCGGCGCTGCTGCACAACGGCCAGATTGTCGCGTTCAGCGAGGAGGAGCGATTCACGCGGATCAAGCATGACGGTGCATTTCCCGCGGAGGCGGTCAAATGGTGCCTCACGCACGCCGGCATCACCCTCGCCGAGGTCGACCACGTCGCCTACTTCTGGCAGGCCCCACGCGAGGTACTGCACGCCGGTTTCCACTTCCTGCGGCACCTGCCGGCGACCCTGGCGGTGTTTCGCAACGACGGGGGCGACTACGCCGGCCGGGCGCAGAGCCTGCGCTCCACCCTCGCCGGCGGCGGCGCGCAGACGCACTCCGACGACTACCACGTCGGCGGGGCGCTGCTGCTGCACCTGCGCCGCTCGATGACCCTCGGCCGGATCCTGCGCGACGCGGTCGGGCACACCGGCCCCACGAAGTTCCGGGTACACCTCGTCGACCACCATCACGCCCACGCGGCCAGCGCCCTGCACCTCTCGCCGTGGACCGACGCGGCCATCATCACCTGGGACGGCATCGGCAGCGACGGCACCTCGACGTTCCTCGGCGTCGCCGAGGGCGACCGCATCCGCGACGTCCGCCGGGTCCGCTTCCCGCACTCCCTCGGGGCGATGTACGCCTGCGTGACCGGCTGGCTGGGCTTCCACCCGTCCCGCGACGAGGGCAAGATCATGGGGCTGGCCGCCTACGGGCGCCCGACCTTCGTGGAGGAGTTCCGCGACCTGGTCCGCCTCGAGTCCGACGGCCGCTACGCGCTGGACCTCAGCTGGTTCCGGCACCACGCCACCGGCAAGCACCAGGTTTCGCAGAAGTTCGTCGACCGCTTCGGCGCGCCACGGGCGAAGACCCGCGACGCCGTGGCGCAGCACTACGCCGACGTCGCGTACGCGCTGCAGAACACCCTCGAGGAGGCCGGGCTGCACGTGGCCCGCTGGCTCGCCGGACACACCGGCCGCACCCGGCTGTGCACGGCCGGCGGCGTGGCGCTCAACAGCGTCATGAACGGCAAGATCCTGCTGCAGACTCCGTTCGAGGAGTTCTTCGCCCAGCCCGCCTCGGCCGACGACGGCTCGGCGCTGGGCGCGGCCATGATCGTCAGCAGCCGGCTCGGCGCGCCCCGGCACCGCGGCAACGCTATCTTCCTCGGGCCCGAGTACCCCGAGGCGGACATGGAGAAGGCGCTCACCGAGGCCGGGCTGACCTACGTACGGCAGGAGCGGATCACCCGCACGACGGCCGAGGCGGTGGCCGGCGGGAAGATCGTCGGATGGTTCCAGGGCCGCATCGAGGCCGGCCCGCGGGCGCTGGGCAACCGCTCGATCGTGGCCGACCCGCGCGGCGCGGACACCAAGGACCGGCTCAACGAGAAGGTCAAGCACCGGGAGCCGTTCCGCCCGTTCGCGCCGTCCTGCCTCGCCGAGCACGCCGGGGAGTACTTCGCCAGCGGCTACCCGAGCCCGGTGATGCTGCTCGTCTTCGACGTGCTGGAGCACCAGCGGGCCCGGGTGCCGGCGATCACGCACGAGGACGGCACCGCCCGGGTGCAGACCGTCGCCCGCGAGGACAACCCGCGGTACTACGAGATGATCAGCGAGTTCCACGCGCTGACCGGCGTGCCGATGGTCGTCAACACCTCCTTCAACGACAATGAGGAGCCGATCGTGTGCACCCCGGCCGACGCGGTGCGCTGCTACCTCAGGACCGGCATGGACGCCCTCGCGCTCGGCCCCTTCTGGACGGAGAAGTCGTGATCCGACGCTGGGGCTGGCTGCTGGCGGGCGTGGCGGGCGGCGCGCTCACGCTGCTCATCATGGTGGTGCTGCCGCCCGACCGCACCATCGACAATCCGGCGGAGTTCGTGCTGCGCATCAGCCCCGTCGTCTTCGCGGTACTCGCCATCAGCGGCTTCCCGCAGCGGCCGGGCCCGGGCCTGGCGCTGCTGGGCCTGGTCGTGCTCGGCTACATGGGCGTGCTCGACTCGCTGCACATGCTGCGGGTGCTGCGGCTCGCCGACGCGAGCGACCAGGGGGCCGCGTTCCCGGCCTTCTACCAGATGGCGATCTTCATCAACGCGTTCACGATCCTCGCGGTGCTGTTCGGCTACCGGCTCGGTGGCGCGCCGCCGGGCCGGGTGCTGCGGCTGGGGTTCGCCGCCACGCTGGTGCTGGTCTCCGGGCTCAACGACATCACGTTCTTCTACCTCTACGACTGGCCGCAGGGACGCCCGGCCCGCTTCGACTGGGCCTCGCACATCACGGTGTTCACCGGCTCGCCGGCCACGCCGGTGGTGGCGATCGCCTTCTGCGCGGTGCATCTCGTGCTCGCGGCGCTGGTCCTGGCACTGCCCTGGCTGCGCTCGCGGGTGGCTACCGCAGAGCGCTCAGCAGCCGCCGCGCCACGTTGACGCCCTGGCGCATCGCCTGGTCCATGTCGATGTACGTGTAGGTGGCCAGCCGGCCGGCGACGGCCCGCGGCGGTCCGGGCAGCTGCGTGAGCAGCTTCTCGTACTTGCGGTGCAGCTCGCGGTTGGCCCCCTGCACGTCCTCGACCGGATAGTGGCGGGCCGGGGCGTTGGGGTACTCGTAGCTGACCATCGTCCCCGGCCCCCGCTGGCCGCTCATCCATTTCGTCTCGATCGCCCGGGTGTGCGGGTGCTGCGGGCCGGGCGTGTTGAGCACCCCGGCGGGCAGCACGTGCTCGCGGCCGGGGAACCAGCGGTGCACGAACCGCACCCCGCGCCAGGCCAGCGCGCCGAGCGCGTCGGCGAAGAACTCGTCGAGGGCGCAGGTGAGCACGACGGCGGCCGCGCCGCGGCACAGGTCGTCCCAGTCGGCCACGGTGACCGGCGTGCCGAGCGTCACCGGCACGCCACGCAGCAGCCCGTCGACCAGGCGCCGGTAGCCGCCCTCCGGCCAGCCCTGGTGCGGGTCGCGGAACAGGTCGCGGTAGCCGTCGTCACGCAGCTCGATGCGGCGCGGCGCCCACACCGCGGCGAGGTCGCGCGGATCGCAGCCCCACTGCTTGCGGGTGTACCCCTCGATGTACTCGCGGTAGAGTGTCTCGCCCATCAGCTCGATGCACCACGCCTCGAGGTTGTCGCCGCTCGGCAGGGCCGGGCGGGCGGCCAGCTCGCGCTCGATGACCGGCCACTGCGGCAGCTCGCGCAGCTCGGCCAGCTGCGGCGGCCAGCTCATGACCCGGCCGAAGACCTCGGTGCGCACCTGATGGCGGTAGGGCAGCATCGGCACGAGCTCGTTGACGAGCCGCCACACCTCCTCGTCGCGGGTGTGGAAGATGTGCGCGCCGGTCGGCTCGTAGAGCATGCCGGCCGCCGACGCGGTGCGCAGCTGCCCGCCCCAGTCCCCGTCCGCCTCCACGACCTCGACGGGCCGGCCGGCCCGCTGCAGCTCGTAGGCCACCGTCGCACCGGCCAGGCCGGCACCGACGATCCGCACCGGGCGCATACTCGTGATCGGCACTGATCAACCTCCAGGACACCTCACCGACGCCTGCAGTACATCATGATGGTGATCGATGCGAAGGCGGGATGACGGACTTCCGTCCTCACGGCCCGTCGGACCACACCTCGGCGTCGGCCAGGAACGCCGTCGAGGAGGGGCGCGGCGCGGCGGTGACCCGCGGCGCGCCCGGCACCGCGACGCCCGCGACGTGCAGGGTGCCGGCGTGGCACGGGACGTAGACGTTGCGCAGCCGCAGGCCGTTGCCCGGGAACCGGGCCACCTCGATGACCCGGCGGTCCAGCGGGCCGCTGATGTCCAGGCGGACGTCGGCGGCCTCCGCGCGCACTCCGGTGGCGTGGTCCAGTTCGAGGCGCACCGGCGCCTCGAGCACCTCCGGCTCCGGCCAGGGCAGCCCGTCCACCTCGGGGAAGTGGCGCACGAACGCCTCGGCGACCCAGTGGCCGAGCTCCGGGGCCTCGGTGAGCACCCGTGGACGCCCCTCGTGCCAGAGGACCAGGGCGCGCCCGGCGCCGCGCACCGACCAGTCGACGCGCCACACGGAGGCGAAGGCGACCGGGCGGCGATCGTCGCCTGCGAACAGCGTCAGCCCCGGGTTGGCCCCGAACAGCAACACCGCCACGCAACGTCTCCCGTCCGCCAGGCATGCATCGATGTACAAGCATACCGTCGATCGATGGGCTTAAGCTGGTGACACCGCCGAGCACCGAGGAGTGAGCATGGGGGAGCTGGACGTGCAGTTCGCCGACCCCACCGCCATCGACCCGCCGGCGGGCTGGGCCGAGCTGGTCCGCGATGCGCCGCTGCACCCGGTGTGGGACTGGTCGCTGGTGCGCACCATGGCGGCCGCCCGCGACGGCGCCGCGGTCGCGGCGGTGGTCCGCGACGGCGACCGGGTCGCCGGCCTCGTCCACGCCCGGCTCATCGGGCCGGGGCGGTCGGTCGCCGACGTCGAGTGCCCCGGGTCCATGTCCCTGCCGGGCGTGGCCCTGCCCGGCATGCCACTGCCCGGCGTGGCGCTGCCCGGCGATCCGGCGACCGGGCCGGACCCGGCCGGGACGGGCCGCCACGGCGGGCCGCTCGCCGCGGTGGTCGAGGCGTTCGAGGCCGCGCTGCGCCGCGAGCGGGGGCGGCGCATCCGGGCGGTGTCCTACCGGCAGGTCTACGCCGGGGCGCTGCCGGTCCTGGCCCGGGGGATCGGCCTGGTGCGCCGCGGCGACGACGTCGCCGTGCTGCGCAACCGGTTCGCCGACTACGAGCAGTACCTCGCCGCGCTGCCCGGCAAGCGCCGGCGCGACCAGGGCCGGCTGGTCCGCCAGACCGACAGCGACCCCGGCGTGACCGTCCACTTCGGACAGGTGCCGGAGGACTTCGACGCCGCCGCGTTCCACGCCCTGGCCGAGCGGACCGGCGAGCGCAACCAGCGCCGCCGGTGGCCGCCGCGGCGGCGCTGGCCGCCGCAGTTCCACGCCGCGCAGGCCGCGCTGCCGGGCGCCCGGCTGCTGCGCTACGCCGACGCCGACGGCCGGCTGCTGGCCGCCACCATCACGTTCGACCATCCATCGGTACCGCTGGCCGGCCCCTGGGCCGCGGTCGACCCGCACGAGGGCGGCCGGGCCGGGGTCTGGTACGAGCACTTCGCCCGCTCGCTGCGCTGGGCGATCGAGTCGGGCCGCGCCGGCTACATCGCCGGCAAGGGGCTGATGGCGCAGAAGGCGGAGCTCGGCTTCGAGGCGGTGCCGCAGTGGACGGTGCTGCGCCGGCTGGCCGGCCGATGACGCCGCGACGCTCAGGGCAGGCGGCGCAGCACCAGCCACTGCGGCACCTGCTCGTACCCGAGCTCGCACTTGAGCTCCACGAGGCCCTTGCCGCCGATCACGCCGGCCCGGCCCGACTCGATCGCCCACCGCAGGATCCGCGCGTGCTGGTCGAACCACAGCCCGCGCGGCCCGCCCTCGTGCGGGTCCAGGGCGCCCCAGGGGCCGGCCAGCGGTACCGATGGATGGTCGAAGTTGATCCCCAGACCCACCAGCTCACCGCCGGTGCGCGCGTAACGCGCCGCCAGCACGCCCGGCACCCGGGCCAGCGCCGCGCGCTGCGGGTGCGACAGCCGCCGCGCCCGTGGCCAGCGCCGGGTCTCGTGGCGGCGGCTGGTCGCGTCGGCGAGGGCGTTGAACCGCGCGACGTCGACCCCGCCGGCCAGCGGCCCGAACGACGAGTCCAGGCCGGGCTCACGCTCCACGAGGCGGACCTGGCGGCGCTGGCTGGCCCGCCGCGAGCCGCTCAGCCCGGCCAGGTAACGCTCGTAGCTGGGGTACTCGTTGTAGAACATGGTCACCGGCAGGCCCCGGCCGACCAGGCTGAACCGCCCGGCCACGGTGGGCAGCTCGCCGGCGAAGACGGAGCGGTACGCCACGGCGCGCACCCGCCGGCGCTCGCGCCGCACCGCCGCCTCGAACGCCGCCACCGCCGCGGCGAGCAGCGCGCGCCCCGGCCCGCCGACCCCGGCGGGGTCGAGGACCGATGGCAGGCCGCCCGGCAGGACCAGCCCCGGCATCGACGACGACCCGGGACAGGAGACGTCGGCGAGCGTGCGGGCGGGGCCGGCCAGCCGGGCGTACACCAGGCCGGTGACAGCCGGGCCGTCGCGCAGCATCGCGGCGAGCGCGGCGCCGCGCCGCCGGCCCGCGGTGGCGTGCACGACCGGCCAGTGCCACACCGGATGCACGGCGGCGGACGCCACGAACGCGTCCCAGCCGGCCGGCGGCTCCGGCCGCGTCGCATCGACGAACTCGACGGTGAGGTCCACCCCGCGGAGAATATCGGTCGGCGGCAATGGAGGACAGCGGATGCGCGCACGCACTGTGGCGGTGCTCGTCGCCGGGCGGGGAGTCGCCCGGGCCGCGCAGTACGCGGCCGGCCTGGCGCTGCTGGCCGCCTGGGGCCCCGTCACGTTCGCCGGCTACGCCGCCGCGACCGGCGTGATGAGCTGGCTGTTTGCCCTGTCCGGCGGCAGTGAGCGGGCGGCGCTGGTGCTCGTCGGCGGCCCCGGCGGGCGGCGGGCGGAGCCGCTGTTCGTGTGGTTCGCGGTGCTGCCGTTCGGCGCCGCGCTGCTGGTCTGGCCCCTCGTGGCGCTGCTCGCCCCGGGCACCGCGGCGGTGACCTACGCCGCGGCGGCCGCGATGTACACCGGCACCGGCTGCGCCACCGTGCTCGTCGGGCTGTGGCGGCTGCGCGGCGCGATGCACGCGGACGCCGCCGCGTTCACGGCCGTGGCCGCCGGCTACGGCGTCGCGGTCGCCCTGGCGGTCCTCGGCGGCGCGGGTGTCGGCCCGGTCCTCGCCGTCCTGGCCGGCACCGCCGGGCTGGTGACCGCCGCGCTGCTCGCCGCGCTGTGGCGCACGGTGCCGGTGCGCCCGGCCGTGTCGCGGGCCGAGGCCGCCGGCGCGGTGCGGGCCGTGGTCCTGCTCGCGGCCGGCGAGGCCGTGGCCCTGGCCGGGATCCCCATCCTGTACGCCGAACAGGCCGGACGGGTCGCCGCCGCGCAGATCAGCGCGTTCTACGTGGCCGTGCTCGCCTCCGGGGCGGCCGGCATGCTGTGGGGGTACCTGCTGCGGCTGTGGCAGCCCCGGCTGTCGGCGTGGCTGCGCGAGCGCCCGGCGGCGGCCGGCGCGGTGGTGCACCGCGTCGCCTGGGGCGCG